>NZ_JAVRBM010000053.1:0-60815 GCF_034531255.1 Nostoc sp. ChiQUE01b
CTTCTGCTCTAATGCCAGATTGATGTGTCTTATTTTTCTTTCATGCAACAAAGCCCAGTGTTACCGATAAACAGGCGTTAGATGCATTCCAAAAGCTTTCGCAACTAGAAGGGATTATCCCAGCCTTAGAAACTGCTCATGCGATCGCATATCTCGAAACCCTTTGTCCTCAGTTAGAAGGTAATCCCCGCATCGTCATCAATTGTTCGGGCAGAGGTGACAAAGATGTGCAAACCGTCGCCAAAGTCCTTATTCCTTAATTTTCTGTCATTTGTCATTAGTCATTTGTCCTTCGTGAATGACTAATGCCCCATGCCCAATGACTAATTATGATAGCTGTAACTCAAACTCCACCCGAAAATATTGCCATCCCTTTTGAATTCTACAACTGGCCAGCTTTATTACAACAGTTGCTGAATCGGCAATCGTTGACGGTTCCCCAAGCTGCGGATTTGATGCAAGGTTGGCTCAAAGATGCCATTCCCGATGTTTTATCAGGAGCGATTTTAGCCGCAATCCAAGCTAAAGGCGTATCCGCCGAAGAATTAGTAGGCATGGCCAGTGTCTTACAATCCCAAAGTCTAGGGACTGGGGACTGGGGATTAGGGACTGGGCAGGAGTTTTCCCAATCCCCAGTTCCCCTAATTGACACTTGCGGAACTGGTGGAGATGGCGCTTCAACCTTCAATATTTCCACTGCTGTTGCCTTTGTTGCCGCCGCCGCTGGGGTAAAAGTTGCCAAACATGGCAATCGTTCCGCATCCAGCAAGACTGGTTCGGCTGATGTGTTGGAAGCTTTGGGTATAAATCTCAACGCCACTCCTGAGAAAGTGCAAGCCGCAGTGGGTGAAGTCGGAATCACCTTTTTGTTTGCTCCAGGTTGGCATCCTGCACTTAAAGCGATCGCTACTTTGCGAAAAACTTTGAAGGTGCGGACTGTTTTTAACTTGCTCGGCCCGCTAGTAAATCCCATGCGGCCAACAGGGCAAATTATTGGTGTCAACGATCCGCTTTTATTAGAGGAGATTGTTCAAGCTTTATCCCAATTGGGATGTCAGCAAGCGATCGCACTCCACGGACGCGAACGTTTAGATGAAGCTGGTTTAGCAGATGTCACTGACTTAGCTGTACTCCAAAATAAAAAAGTCCGTTCTCTAACCCTCAATCCTCAAGAACTTGGTTTGAGTTTTGCACCGACTGCGGCGTTATGCGGTGGAGATGTCCAAGAAAATGCGGAAATCTTGAAGGCAGTTCTCCAAGGTAAAGGCACTCAAGCGCAGCAGGATGTAGTCGCTTTAAATACAGCCCTCGCCCTGCAAGTTGGTGAAGCTATTGATGGGGAAAGGGATATTTTAGCAGGTTGTGTTAAGGGTATTACTCTTGCTAAGGAAATTCTGCAAAGTGGCGCTGCTTGGACGAAGTTAGAACAACTTGCTAAATTTTTGCAAATTGTCGTAAATGATTGAAAAAACATAGTTCAAATAGCTTTTTATGTTTTTTGACCATATAAAAATGAAAATGTCAATCCCACCCCTTGGCTCAGTGTAGTAATTTTGAACTTATTTGTGCTTTGGGCGAACCCCAAAACTACCGTGTCAATAGGGTTTGAGATGCGCTTACCCTGACTGTGTTCACTAGCCCAGGCACTTATCAGGTGAAGTGCGCTTTGACCTTGATTGCGGTCATAAGAACCCCTAATTGTTTTTCCATCTATGGGGATAATTTCTCCTCCGATTTTTGTAACCAGGGTTTCTACCCATCTCAAAAAACATCGATTTAACACTTCTGGGTCGATAAACTCAAACACTCGTCGGAAGGTATCATCAGAGGGAATTCCATTTGGTAATGCTAAAAACTCTTCTAACCACTTTTGCTTACTGATGCCATAATTTTCGATGTCTTCCCACCCTTGCGCTCCAGCGATGATTGCTAAAATTGCAATGACTAAAATATCTGTGAATTGATGTTTCTTCGTCCGCTCTACTCTATGGTCTTTGATATCTGAGAAATGTTCAACTAGACTCTGTTGAATACTGCCAATGTCTGCCATGTCTCTTGATTTTGGCTGACGACGAATATTTTTGACACTATCAGCAGATTTAGTTTCAAAGCCCTCTGACATTGACTTGACTCCAGCTTATTTTCCATCGAGCAATTGAATTTATCTCATTCATCTTGCTCTGAAGTCAAGTTCATTTTTTACACAGTCCCTACATACTATCTTCTTTGATTTGTCAAGTTTTCTTTATACCAAATTAGATGAGCTTACCCTGTATCATACCACAAAATATTTATGCAAGAGTTCTAGTGAGGCGTTAATTCCTTTTACTGCCTCAAAATCAGCGAACGCACAGTTATTTATGGGGATATTAATTTTTAATTCCCCGAAGGGGGCATACTGGCAAAAACTTTAATCCGAACAAGCATCAGCTAGGTAGGCAGTAGCATCGTCTGCGAGTGCGACGATCGTTTCCTGACTGAGTGAAGGCTCAGAAAATAGAAAATTCAAAAACATCTTTTTCTGAAACCTTAATGCCTCAACCACAAAAACACCTGGAAACGCCGATGCTGAAGCTACAGCATTAATTTCTTCGAGTTCGAATACCCCATACTGATGAGAAATATTAACTAAACCAAGCTTAGTGACTCCAACGCTAGCCATTACTTGATTTAGGAGTATCCCCCTCGTTGCCACTGCCAGTCCAGATGCTAGCATCATGCTAAATAGATCGTTGCGCTGGATATTCGTAGCGATTTCTTGTTTCACATCGCGTGCTAAATCCCAAAGGGACATACTTGGTTTTAGGGTGTGAAATGTAAAAGTCGATGAAGCTAACGACCCCATCTGCTCATCACTAATTACTGGTTCGACGCGGCGACGCAGATCTGCAAATGACTGACAACTCAAACAGATATCTCGCTTTTTTTCACCTGTAATTTTATTCGCGACTGCAAGCATCATAGCGGCAGACAAAGCACTCTGTTCGCTCGCTTTCTCCTTTCTGTAAACTTCATTGAATCGTTGGGTGAAAGTTTCATCAAGCTGGCGATAAACCACGTTAGCACGACGTAATTCCGGTATTTGATACTGCTCAAAACCTAAAGTTTCGGGACGATGGGCAACATATTGGCTGACAAGCCGCAACAGACAATCGATCGTATTTACTACACCACTGTATCCTTGCATTGAGGGAGGGAAAAGCTCTGGCAATGCAGGCAGCACAGGCAAACGCGCCACTGTTTCAACAGATTCGCCCGCTGCTATCTTTTGACAGTACGTCAAGATATCTGCTTGCAGTCGGATGCAGAATGTGCCATCTGCAGCGCCATGATGTAGGGTAACAATCAAAAAGCTGACTGTTGATTCCTTTGGTTCGCCAACAGGCTGAACCAATACAGCACGCATGAGATATTTGTCGCTTTCAATTTTTTGATTTAGTTCTTGCAAAACAATATTTTGCCACTGATTATCATCTTGGCTATGTATTAGTTGCAACGGGATCGTCACGCCTCCCTCTTCAAAGCGTGGGGAATCGGTAGAACCAACGATCCGACAATTTAGACGTGGGTGGCGACGTTGGGTCAAGTCAATTGCCTGTCTGACAATGGCTGCACTCAAAGGTCCTCTAATACGGTTAATGACGACGTTAATTAATGCGCCCCCAAGCTGATTTGCAATTTCAAACACGCGTTCGTCAGGTGATAATATTCTATTTACATTCAAAGTGGAAGAATTTATCTGCATTATAAATTACTCAAATACAATGTTAATATGTGGGCAATTGAGTGCTTAAATAGTTCAAGCAACGACTGAGAGCGATCGCCCGATTGACCGTTCTCAAAACGCGATCCTCACTTTCGAGCTAAAATCATATTATTGGTTAAATAGTCTTTTATATTTCTGCCTAGAGACCATTTATAAAGTAAATCTTTAGACCACAAGACGACGCAGTATGTATTTGTGAGAGGTTAAGGTCGAGCCTCTTAAAATGATTTGTTCTTTAATAGATAGTTTTGGTTTACGACCTCCTCATATAACAATAATTTTCACTTTTTTCAATTCTAATAAAGCTTGTTTTTCATGATACAATTATTGTGTATTTAAGATTAATTGTTGTAATTGTTCATACTCCAAACTAATCAAAGGCTTTATTTTTTAGGATTATCTTCAATAGAATTCAGTATGTCGTTCATATTTCTGTGTAAAAAAAGCTCTGTAATGCTCTTATATCACAGAATGATACTATTTTATAGATATCTAGTGTTTGGACTTTGGACAAAAAGAAGATAGTTCGCAAGTGTTCTTTCCCCTCTGCTCGCTACGAGGCAAAGTTTGTGTAGCGCACCACTAGAATTATTGCGATCGCACATAGCAATAACACTCAAGATGATGGCTTTTATTTCCAAGTGAATTATCAACTTTAAGCTTGGGGAATTGGCAGTGAACAGAAACAATCAAAAGTCAAAACGAAATAGTACGTTGGCAAGGCAGTACGTTGGCGAGGCAGTTGCCCACTTGTACCCTTCCGGGGAAGCAAGCTACGTACAGCGCCTTGGCCAGCAGAAGCAACTGGTGTTTAAAAGTCAGGATGCTTCATTGCCGATCGTGCTTACCCTATGCTTCTGGTTAGGGAGCATTGCTGCCAAACCCGTACTTGGACAATCCATCGTTCCAGCTAATGATGGGACGGGGACAGTTGTTACTCAAGAGGGAAACCGCATCGATATCCAAGGGGGTAAGCTTTCTGGCGATCGGGCGAACCTATTTCACAGCTTGGAGAAATTTGGACTCAATCAGGAGCAGATTGCCAATTTTCTCATCCCACCCAATATTCATAATATTCTCACACGAGTTGTCGGCGGAGATCCTTCAACCATCAATGGACTGATTCAGGTAACTGGAGGAAATTCCAACTTATTCATCATGAATCCAGCTGGAGTCATCTTTGGACTGAATGCCCAAATTAACCTTCCGGCTGACTTTACAGTAACGACTGCTACAGCCATTGGCTTTGACAATCGCCTTTGGTTTAATGCAGTCGGTAAAAATGATTACTCAAATTTAAATGGTAATCCCTCTAGGTTTGCCTTTGATTTCGCCAATCCTGGGACTATTATCAATGCTAGTAGTTTGTCAGTTTTAGAAAAACACAATCTGACTTTAATCGGTGGCAGTATCATCAATACGGCTACATTGAGCGCACCCAGCGGAAATATCACTCTTGCAGCAGTGCCAGGAACAAACCTGATTCGGATCTCTCAAGCGGGAAACCTGCTGAGTTTAGAACTAGAACTGCCAAGAAATACAACAGACCAACACCTAGCAATTAACCCTCTGGATTTGCCAACCCTGTTAACCCAAGGAGCTAAGGGACTAAATCTTGGTGTGAGAGCTAATTTAGATGCTGGCACAGTGCAGTTAACACGATCTGGTACAACTATCCCAACTGCCGCAGGAACTACGATCGCTTCTGGAACTCTAGATGTTTCCAATACAGGAGTTATGCAGACAGGTGGTACAGTAAACGTCTTGGGCGATCGCGTCGGATTGATTGGTGCTAACATTAATGCCTCTGGCACATCTGGTGGCGGCATCGTCCGGATTGGGGGAGACTACAAAGGTCAAGGTATTTTGCCCAATGCCTCACAGACGTTTGTTAGCAGTGATTCGGTAATTAATGCTAACGCACTGCTAAACGGTGATGGCGGTCAGGCGATCGTTTGGTCAAACGATCGCACTCAGTTCTTTGGTAAGATCGACGCCATCGGCGGGCTTAATGCTGGGAATGGCGGGTTAGTAGAAGTATCTAGCAAGGAATTGCTCTTATTTCAAGGCTTAGTTAATTTGCTCTCGCCTGCGGGTGAAGTCGGCACGCTCCTGCTAGATCCGACTGATATCACCATCAGCAGCGCGATGGATACCGCCAGTATGACCTTCGATAGGGGTATATTTGCTGACACCACCACAACCTCTTCTAATCTCAACTCGACTACGCTACAAAATCAACTAGCTTTGAGTAATGTTACCGTTTCGACAACATCGGGTTTGGCTGGTAAAGGAGATATTACAGTCAGCAATCCGATCTCATGGAGTAGCGGTTCTGACTTGAAATTAGCTGCCGATCGCAATATCAACATCAATGCCAACATCGACACAACGGGTACTGCCAATACAAATCTAACGCTAGAAGCTAATAACAGTATTTTTATCAACTCAAATGCCAAGCTAACAGCCAGTGGTGTGGGGAAGTTGGATGTCACCCTTAATGCAGATCGAGACGGTATCAATGGAGGAGCGATCGCTCTCAAAAACGGTGCTGCGATCGATTCTAATGGAGGCAATATAGTTCTGGGCGGTAGTAGTAACCCCTTAAACGAGCCGGCACAAGGAACAGCAGCAAATCCCATTGGAGTCAGCCTTAATGGAGCTACTCTCAATTCTGGAAGTGGCAATATTTCAATTAAAGGTCAGGGAAACAACGCTGATGCTAGCGAGCAGAAAGGCATTTTGCTGAATAATAGCAGCATCATGGTTGAAAATGGAGATATCAGCTTAACTGGCATAGGCTACGGGAATGGAAACAACAACAACGGGATTCAGCTTAACAATAGCCTGGTGAGTTCTACTGGCACTGGGAGGATTACACTCCAGGGTACTAGTAACGCCAGAGGAGGTAGGGACAACGACGGCATTGAAGTAAACAGTAGCATTATCACGGCGACTAAAACGGGGACAATTACTTTAGAGGGGATTGCCGGAGTCGGGACTGATATTAGTGAGGGGATATATATCGGTGCCAATTCCAAAGTCCGTTCAGCCAATGGAAATATCAGCCTCATGGGTACTGGCGGTAATGGAGGGGGAAATCGTAACTTCGGCATTTTACTGGAAAACGGCGCAGAGGTGGAATCGACGGGAACAGGAAATATAACCTTAGAAGGTGCTAGTAGTAACAGCACAGAAGGAATTAGCATTAAGAACAGTTCGATTAACCCCACTGGAACAGGCAGTGGTACGATCGCCCTCACTGCTGATGAAATGAACTTTCTTGGCTCCACCCAAATCAAAGGTACTGGTATCCTTCAGTTGCAGCCTCGTACTCCTAGCTTAGGCATTACCTTGGGTGGCAACATTAACGATGCCCGTTTAAATCTAAATGCCAGTAAATTAAACACCTGGCAAAATGGCTTTTCTCAAATATCGATCGGGCGAGATAACAGCAGCGGTACTATTACCTTGGCTGGTGATGTGACTTTCAATGACCCGGTTACTTTGCGATCGGCCTTTGGCTCAGGTTCCATCAACACTAGTGGATTTCAACTCACTGGAGCTGACAATGCCACCCTTAACCTACAAGCCAACCAAAACATTACCACTGGAGATGTGGTAAATCAAGGTCGAGAGATTAAAATAACCAGCACCAGTGGCAATATCAATGCGGGAACTGTCAACACTAGTTCTACAACTGGGAATGGGGGAGCGATCGCTCTAGAAAGCGGCGGCGGTGACATCTCCACGGGCAACCTTAACAGTTCAGGAGTTAATGGTGGTGCCATCATCGCCAAAGCTGCGACTAATATTACCACTGGCGCAATTGATTCCAGCAGTAGTTTCGGCAACGGTGGTAATGTCATCCTTGACTCCAGCCGTGACATTCAAGCTACCCAGATTAACGCCCAAGGTGGGAAAAACGGTAGAGGTGGTGACATAGATATCACCGTTAGACAATTTTTCCGAGTAACAGACACCTTCACCGACAGCAACAGCGGTCTGGCTAGCATTTCCAGCCTTGGCGGTAACAGTGGCGGAGACATCACGATCCGGCATGGAGGAGGCAGCTTAAATCCGTTTCAGATTGGCAATGCCTCGGTAAATGGTACAGCCGGTGCGATCGTTGGCGGGAAAATCTCTATTATCCCCCCTCTACCCCCAACTGAGACTCCACTTATTAATTTTAATCTTGTCGATCTCACCAATCCCTTTGCTCTTAGCCAGCAACCAGAAATAACCTTCGCCTCCACACAAGCAACTGACACTAACATGCCAGAACTGGAGGAAGTCTTCACCAAGACCTTTGAGAACCATTTGGGTATCAGCAATGTCCGCATCAAAACCTTAAAAGAAGCCCAAGCTATATTGCGCCGAATTGAACAAGCCACTGGCGTTAAACCTGCCCTGATTTATGTCTTGTTTCAACCCCAAACCGAGCAAGACTCCAAATCTCAACAAGACGAAACTGCCAAGCAACCGGAAGCTATCTGGGAATTCCATTCTCAAAATTTGGAGCAGCGCCGACAGCAAGTACAATCCACTCAGCAACAAGCTCAAGATAACTACCAGCTCGAGCTAGTGATGGTCACTTCCTCTGGAACACCAATCAGACGGCAGATTAAGGGAGCGACACGAGAGCAAGTCCTCAAAAACGCTCAAGAATTCCAAGGAGCTATCACTAACATTCAACGCTCCCCCCCTTATCTGCCTTTGGCTCAAAAGCTTTATAAGTGGCTGCTTGAACCTTTGGAGAAGGATTTACAAGCTCAAAAAATCACGAATCTCAGCTTTTTGATGGACGCAGGTTTACGCTCTCTGCCGATCGCCGCCCTGCATGACGGGCAAGGGTTTATTGTGGAAAGATACAGCGTTGGTCTCATGCCCAGCCTATCACTTACTGATACTCGCTATGCAGATGTGAGAAATCAGCAAGTCTTAGCAATGGGAGCCGATCGCTTCCCCGATCAAAAACCCTTACCAGCAGCATCACTAGAGTTGTCTTTAATCGTCAATCAATTGTGGTCTGGCAAGTCTTTCCTCAACGAAAACTTCACAGTGGAAAAGCTCAAACAAGCCCGCGCTCTACAGACTTTTGGTATTATCCATTTCTCTACCCATGCCAACTTTCAGCCTGGTAATATCAATAAATCCTATATTGAGTTTTGGTATAGCAAATTACTAATTAGCCAATTGCAGGAGTTGAAGTTAAGTCAGCCACCAGTGGAACTATTGGTTTTGAGTGCCTGTCGCACAGCACTAGGGAACCCAGAAGCGGAGTTGGGATTTGCAGGCTTGGCAGTGTTAACAGGAGTGAAATCAGCGATGGGCAGTCTATGGTCTGTCAACGATGAAAGCACAATGGGACTAATGACAAGTTTCTACGAGAAATTGAAAGAAACTCCCATCAAAGCCGAGGCTCTGCGGCAAGCACAGGTAGCGATGCTCAAGGGCCAGGTGCGACTAGAGAAGGGTCGGTTGGTAACAGCGAGTAAGAGTTTTCCTTTACCGCCGGAGTTAGGACAGATAGGAGATAAAGAATTTGCTCATCCTTATTATTGGAGCGGTTTCACGCTCGTCGGCAATCCTTGGTAAGGGACTTCCAGAAAATAAATGATCCAATTTTTTAATTGGAAGCCCCTAATAGAATGCATTTTTCAGATACTTCTGAAAAGACTGATTTACTGCTTCAAATATTTACGTTCAACAGAAGTCCTTACGCGGATCATGAATTTACCAAAATCTTTTCTATTTTTAGCGATCCTTGTCAGCGCACTTTCTCCCACGATTGTCACTTTTGCTAGCTTGCCATCACAGCGACCGGCATCCGACTTGGAGTGGAAAGTCAGTCTCAAATTCCCACCTGTAGATGACCGAGGAGCGCCCTCTCAAACATTGGGTGGAGGAACGCGTGGCTCTTCTTGTATCGATGGGAGCGGAATACCGATAACACCTTTGATGCCGTCAAAAAATAATTTTGGGAAAACGGTTGCAGCCAATCCAACACTATATTGGTACATTCCTCAAAATACTGCCCAATCTGGAGAATTGGCTTTGACAGATGAAGCCGGAAATCAGGTTTATCTGACAACTTTTAAACTGCCTAGTACTCCTGGCATCATTAAACTGGAATTACCAGCAAATGTTTCTCTCCAAATTGGCAAGTACTATCGATGGTACTTCACGATGATTTGCGATTTTCAAGACCGCGCTCAGGATCAATCTGTCAAAGGATCGCTCCAGCGTACCGAAGTAAGCTCATCCCTGAAGAGTCAGCTAGCTGGGGCAGGACTTCTAGAACAGGCAAAAATTTATGCAGAGTCTCAAATTTGGCAGGAAGCACTAAATACCGTTGCTCAATTGCGCCGCGAGAAGCCAACTGAATGGGAAGAACTTTTACAATCAGTCGGTTTAGGGGCGATCGCCAAAGAACCTTTCCTTGACTGCTGCACGAGCGATCGCTAACCTCTGTACAGTTAGATATCGGCAAAGTTAAAACGGCTACTTTGCTAACCTGAGAAATTAATTTTGGTGCAAAAAAGATGATGTGGAGAAAGCTGCTGTGGCAATGGCGCGGTGTTTTGATTACTACTCCTAGTGTGGCTAGTGTGGTCATCTTATTACGCTTTGCTGGTTTAATGCAGCCTTGGGAGTTGGAGGCTTTCGATGGATATATGCGTCTGCGACCCCAAGAAGCACCAGATAACCGGATTGTCATTGTGGGAGTAAATCTTGCAGACATGAAAAAAATTCGTCAGCCAATCGTTCCAGATGGTCTGTATGCTCAATTATTGCAAAAATTAAAAGCCAGGAAACCACGAGCTATTGGTTTAGATATCTACCGCGATTTACCTGTAGAACCAGGACATCAAGAATTAACCAAAGTATTTACATCTACCCCCAATTTAGTCGGGATTCAAAGAGTGGTAGGGGATAACCAACGCGAACCAATTGACCCGCCACCAGCACTCAAAGATAAAGGGCAAGTAGGTGCAAATGATTTGGTTTTGGATGCAGATAAAAAGGTAAGACGGGGTTTGCTCTACTTAACAGATAAAAATGGGGAGACTATTTATAGTTTTGCATTATATTTAGCTTTACTTTATCTTGATGCCGAAGGTATTGCACCCCAAACTTTTGGACAGACAAAAAATTGGCAGTTAGGAAAGACAAGATTTATCCCCTTTGCCGCTAATGATGGTGGCTATGTGCGAGCTGATGACCGTGGCTATCAAATTTTAATTAATTACAGGGGCCCAGCCAGGCGCTTTTCTACAGTCACGATGACAGATATTTTGGAAGACAAGGTACCACCAGAATGGGGACGCGATCGCATTATTTTGATTGGTAACGTCAGCGAGAGTTTTGAGGATTTATTCTTCACTCCCTATAGTAGTGGTTTGTTGACTTCCCCAGAACCTATGCCTGGGGTAGAAATTCATGCAAATATTGCTAGTCAAATTATCAGTGCAGCTACAGCAGGTCGCCCACTAATTAAGAGTTGGTCGCAGCCAGTGGAAATAGGATGGATTTTTCTGTGGTCTTTTGTGGGTGCAAGTCTAACTTGGCAATGGCGATATGCAGGCGGGATAAAATTTTTATCCCTCCAGAAAATAACTAGCCCAATTTTAGCAGCAGGTGTGCTATTGGCTAGTACTTATACAGCCTTTATCGCCAGTTGGTGGATACCTGTAGTACCACCATTATTAGCTCTGTTGGGATCTGCGATCGCTATTACAGTCTACATCGCCCGTACTGCTGGAGAAATTCGTTATACATTTGGGCGTTATTTAAGCAAAGAAGTAGTCACTACCTTATTAGAAAGCCCCAAAGGTTTACAGCTTGGGGGCGAACGGCGCAAAATCACCATACTCGTCTCTGATTTAAGAGGATTTACCAGTATTTCTGAACAATTACCCCCGGAAAAGGTTGTTCAAGTTCTCAATTTTTATTTAGCGTCAATGGCAGATATCATTACCCAGTATCAAGGAACCATTGATGAATTTACAGGTGATGGTATTTTAGTGTTGTTTGGTGCGCCTACTGCCAAAGAAGACGACACTACAAGGGCTATTGCTTGTGCGATCGCTATGCAGTTAGCAATGATGAATATAAATGAAAAGATGCAGCAGTGGAATCTGCCGCCATTACAAATGGGAATAGCTATCAACACCGGCGAAGTTGTTGTTGGAAATATTGGTTCTTATATCCGAACCAAATATGGTGTAGTTGGTAGCCAGGTGAATCTCACCTATCGTATTGAATCCTATACAATTGGAGGGCAGATTGTTATTTCAGAATCGACATTTAGAAAAGTAGAGTCAATTGTTAAAATCTTTGGACAAAAGCAAGTACAAGTAAAAGGAATTAAACTACCGATAAATATTTACGAAGTTAGGGGGATTATTGGAGAATATAATCTCTTTCTAACTCAAGAAGAAGAAAGATTACTACCCTTAGCTGAAGCAATACCAATAGAATATACAATTCTAGATGAAAAGCACATTGAAAAAAACCTTTTTCAAGGCAGTTTAGTTAAACTTTCCATTAAGGGAGCCGAGGTACGTCCCAAGGATATAGAAAAGGATATTATCCCTTCTTTATTCAGTAATATTAAATTAGTTTTATCACCAAATTCTCCGAAAAAATTAAGTGTTGATATTTATGCCAAAGTTTTAGAAAAACCAATAGAAAATGGGGCATTTTATATCTGCTTTACTACTAAAAGTTCTGAGATAAAAGTAATTCTTAGTAAGATTTAAGTAGGTAGGCGTAAATATTTGTCGTTGAGAGAAAGCTAAACTCCAATCAAAAAGCCACTTTTCTTGAAGTAGGCAAAGTAGATATTGAGTAATTCGGTGTTTATTGTTGGATAAATAATATTGGTGTCAGCAAGTCCAGTCAATGTATTTTGGCAATCAAATGCAGGTAGCTGTACGTTCTTTAATAATTGTTCGTCTAACAATGGCAGGAAAGCATGTAAAGCATTTGGAATATTGTGTTCCGCATTGTGTAGCAATTTAGCATACCACTCATGGTAAGAAACTTGCTCTAGCGAATAGCCTAAAGAGCAAACTAAGTCACACCAATTACCCCAAGACAGACAATCGGGAGAAACAAGGTGAAATGCCTTGCCGAAGGAGTCAGGGTTTTGAGAGAGGTGGACGAGCGCTCTGCTACCATAATCAACTGGGGTCAAATCGAGGGGAAATTCTAGATCCGGCACCATACCTAGTTCGATACAGCCTTTAGTCAGGCTGCAAAAGAAGTCATCTACATTGGCGATTCCCGTTTGGCTGTGTCCTGAGATTGCACCTGGTCTGTAGATACATACAGGAAGTCCACGATCGCGTGCTTGCATGACCAGCTTTTCTGCCACCCATTTACTTTGTAAATAACCCCCTTGCAACCCTTGAAATTCTGCCAATTTATCAGATTCTTGAATGTAGTTAGCATTTGCATAAGCAGGAGCCGAAAAGATGCCCAGCGTTGAAACAAAATGTACGGGTTTGACTTTCGTTTGAACTGCTAGACGCAAAATCGCCTGAGTTCCCAGGACATTGGCTGCTTTGAGTTTGGCGTAGGAATAGAGAAAATTGACGACAGCACCATTGTGATAAATGACATCAATTTGATGGCTAAGTTGATGGAATTGGGACTCATTCAAACCTAAGTTGGGTAACGCCAAATCGCCAATGACTGGAATGATGCGAGAGCGAAACTGTTCTTGCCAAAGTCCGTATGCTTGCAAATGGCTTTGGATACGTTGGATGCCCTGTTCTACATCCTGCGTAGGCGCAGCCCGTCGTAGACATCGCACTAAGCAATAAATATTAGCTGTGGTCTGTTGCAGGAGTTCGTCTAATAAATACGCACCGAGAAATCCAGTTGCTCCAGTTAAGAAAATCGCCTGGGGTTGGGCGATAAACTTGAATGCTGTAGTTGGATGAATTGCCGGATCTAAGACAGCTTCTGCTGCCAGATCGATCGCTAAATCAGCAGCTACTCCTGTCTGAGCCATCGCTTCAATTACTTGAGCCACTCCCGCAATTGTTGGGACTTCCAATAATTGATGAATTGGTATGGTTACATGGAAGTTTTCCCGCAACCGAGACAGCAGTTGCACTGCCAACAAAGAATTGCCTCCCAAATCGAAGAAGTTATCGTAGACGCTGAGTGGGGATCTGTGAAGTAAGTTTTGCCACAGGTCAGCTAAGTGTTTCTCTGTTTCGGTGCGGGGTGCAACAAATGTCTGATGCTGTTGTTGGTATTGAACTTGAGACTCCTCAATTTGCTGGAGAATCTGCTCTGGTGTATGCCAATCTGAAGCAATTTTTTGGAATAAGGCGGTGTAATTGGCGGATTGTTGGGGTATTGCGCGATCGCTTTGCGTTAAATTCCCTTCAGATGCCGAATGTTTTGGTTGTTTGTCTAATCGTTCAGAAGCAATAGTGATCGCTCGACAAACATCTGCTGATAACTTATAGCAATAGCTTTCTGCTAAACGTTCCTTGTCAATTGCTACCAACTGTTCTAGAAAATCCCCAATAGGCTGGTTTTTAGAACTGGGCTTGTAAATAATATCGATCTGCTTCAGTCCGCGTGCCAGGGCAATTTTACCTAGAAAATTGAGCATTTGATACTCAACTCCTCTGCCCAACACTCGACAACTGAGTAATAGGGTATCTACCACCAGTGCAGACCCTGTGGTTTGTACCATCATCATTCCCACCAAACCATAATTACCAAAGCGGTCTTTCACATCCACAACATAGCAAGTATGAGTATCTAACAGGCAAAAGGCTTTGATTTCAGCCGACGTTCTGCGTAAGGTGGTGGTGTTAAATTGATTTGTTCGCTGCGTGAGTTGAGCAACACGATCTACCTGGGAGGGCTGCATTTCCATAATATCCACTTGCAGATTGAGGCTATTGAGGAAATCTCGCAACGAAAGAGATTTGCTAGCTGCTTGCTGGCGTTGGCGATTTTGCTGGTAAACAATCGTTCGCTGTCGATCCTCTACAGTGATGTTTAGACGATCGAATGCCCAGATATGAGCCAGGAATTGGGGAATTTCAGTGGTATTTGTTGGCAATTGCAGGGTTAAAACTTCTGGAAAGTGATAGCGGACTTCAGCGCATTCGATGGGGTTGTCATCAATAAAGATGAAGCTATCTAAACTCAGCCCTAGTTCTTGAGACAGCAATTTTAAGTTTTCTGATTTAGTCTGCCAATTAATTCGCCAAGCTGCTAGATGGTGACGCTTCAGCCGCATATCGGAACGTTGGTCTAATACAGCAAAGACATCTGCTTGATTATTTTTGCTGCACAAACATAGCAACATCCCGCGATCGCACTGCTGAATCATAAATTCTTGCAATGCTTGATAGGATGAATCTATGACAATGCCCTCAACTCCATCCTCGCCACAAACACCTTGCCATAAGGTTTGATCGCAGTCTAGGACAATTACTTTATAAGGCGGTCTATGTAGGCAGTGAATTTTTCTCGCCAACATTGTTCCTAACGCTGTGAAGAATGCTGGCGTAAATGGAATATGCCCGATTTCATCGCTATAAGAGTCATAGAAGTTAGTTACTGGGTAGCTTGTTGCTAACTCCTGATAATTAATAATATGCAGTCCACTAATATCGGCAAGTTCTGTTAATAAGTTTGCTTCCACTGATTGCAAAAAAGTTGCTATTTCTGCATCAGCAATTATTGAATGACTTGGCAATAAACAAAGCAAATGGGGAATTTTAGTACGTTCGTAGGATTGACGTAATGCTATAACTAAATCTTGAGCATTGCGCTCAAAAGAATTCTTTTGTTCGTTACTAGATAACTCTTGTGAATCCTGAGACCTAACCCAATCTTCTAACCGTACTAGAATAATATTGACTCCTGTTTCATTTTGTGATAATAGACTATCAGAAGTCAGCAGTTGTTGGAAAACCTGGTTATAGGGTGCAAAGGTTATTTCTGAGGGTAAATTGAGTTGCCGCATCCAGAAATTTAGAGAATCTCTAACCGAATCGGCGGTAAAGGTAGCTGCGATCGCCAGCTTTTGCTTTTGGTATCGACTCCTGGCTAATCTTGCTTTTCTATCAAGGTCTGTTGGTAGTCTAAATTCATTGAGGCGAATATGTTTTGACTCAACCCATTGTTCTAGTATTTTGAATAAAGCGTTACCAAAAGCGTCGATTGTTTCACTTTCAAATATGTCGGTGTTATATGCAATTCCTATTTGTAAATCTGCTCCGACTTCGTAAATGTAGGTATATAAATCTAAATCAGTAGGCCCCCAAATTCCTTCGTCAATCAATGAAAACGTCAGATTGGGTAAATTTGTTAGGTCGCTCGGTAGTTGGCTGTTGACATAGCTTAATCCGGTGCGGAATGTTTGAAAAAAGGGAGTATCTTGTGCAACCCGACTCGACCCCATGACTTCAACGACTTTACCAAAGGGGACATTTTGGTGAGCATAGGCAGATAACAACACCGATCGCACTCGGCTGAGTACTTCGGCAAAAGTGGGATTGCCAGACAAATCTGTACGCAGCAACAAAGGGTAGCCAAAAAAACCAATCAGCGACTCCACTTGGGGATGAACTCGACCAGAGGCGGTAAAGCCAATTAAAATGTCTTCCTGCTGAGAACACAGATAAATCAAAGCCTTAAACGCCGCTACGAAAGTCATAAAGGAAGTAATTCCCATTTGTTCGTGACTTCGTTGTTTGATTGCAGCCCACATAACAGGATCGAGTTTAAAAAACTTTCGCCGACCCTGGAAATTCTGGAGTGGCGGTCGGGGATGGTCGATGGGTAATTTTAATTCAAACGATGCCCCCTCTAGTTGCTGTTTCCAGTAAGCTAGTTCGCTTTTGAGTGCATCATTGTTGAGCCACTGGCGCTGCCATACGGCAAAGTCTCGATATTGGATCGCAGGTTCTAGTAGTGGAGAAGGCTGTCCCTTGTAGAAATGACTATAGACTGTCGCCAGTTCTCGAATCCATAAACCCATCGAGATCATATCACTGACAATGTGGTGAATGACGAGCAAGAGAATATGCTCGCGTGCATTTAAGCGAATGAGTTTAATCCGCCATAAAGGAGCGATCGCCAAATCAAAGGGAGCTTCGGCTGCTTCATCGGCAATTTGCCAAAAAGTTTTTAATTGTTCGGTTGCATCTAAATGCTCAAGATTTAAAATAGATAATTTAAACGGTTCTGATGCAGTGATATTTTGCACGGGATTGCCTTCCCACACCCCAAATGTTGTCCGAAAGACATCGTGGCGACGGAAAATTTCATTAATACTTTTTTCCAGGCAGTTTAAATCTAGATCGCCATTCAACCGCAAGGCTTGAGCAATATTATGAGCAGATTCTACAGCAGCTAACTGGGCTAAAATCCACAGGCGTTCCTGCTGGAAGGATACCGGCACGTTTTGCGTTTGTGAAATCGGAACCAAAGGGATGGAAGCAGCACCGATTTTGTTCTGATGCAGTAACCGGATTAGCTCTACTTTATTGTTAGCTAAAGCATTCCGGAGATCGGGAGTGATAACTCCTTTAGGTGCTTGAATGCGGAGTTGTTCCCCATCAACTAATAATTTCACTCCTTGGTCTGAAAGCTCGGCTAAAAGGGTATTTAGGTTCATAGTATTATTTCTTCCACATCCTCAGTGATTTCAGTTGCCGAATTTTCGTTGAGTCCCTGTAAGGCTAGCTGTTTTAATAACAGGTCTGCTAGTTGGTTGATGCTGGAACCTTCAACAAACTTTTCTAAAGAAAGGTCAATTCCCAGTTCTGTGATGATGCGATTGCGGATTTCGATCGCCATCAAAGAATCTAGTCCGGCTTTGCTCAGTGCTTGATTAGCATCCACTCGATCCACAGAACAACCCAACACTTTGGCAACCTTTTCTTTCAGGTACATGGTTAAAATCTGCAAGCGATCGCCAAAGTCATGAATTTGCAATTGCTGCTGAATTTCCATCGGCGGTGGCGATGTCGATTGAGCAACCCCCATCTGAGAAAACTCTGCCAAATATGCCGGACAAGTCCCAGGTGAGAATTGCTGCATAAATGTCACCCAATTGAGCGGCATCACACTTACTTGAGCAACCTCCCAAGAAAAGCTCTGCTCCAAAGCCTGTAAACCTTGGGATGGCGACATCATTTCTATTCCCCGATCTTGCAGTTGCTTGCCAAGTTGACGCTTTGCTGCTATACCAATATCAGTCCAAGCTCCCCAGTTAATACTCAATCCCGATAACCCCAATTGATGACGATAATGTGCTAAAGCGTCTAAAAAGGCATTGGCAGCGCAGTAGTTAGCTTGACCGGCGGAACCCAAAACAGAAGTAGCAGAAGAAAACAGGATAAAGAAATCGAGCGGCAAGTCTTGAGTTAATGTGTGCAGATTCCAAGCACCTTGGACTTTCGGTGCCATGACTCGATGAAAGCGCTCCCAAGTTTGCTGGAGTAAAACCCCATCATCCCAAACTCCGGCGGCATGGATAATGCCCCCTAGAGGCGGGTGGCTGCGGCTAATTTCTGCCAATACTTCTGCCACTTGTGACTCTACAGATACGTCAGCTTGTATCACGATCGCCGATACACCTTGCGTCTGAAGTTGCTGAATCTGGCGATGGCTCTCTTCGTTTGTTCCCCTGCGCCCCATTAGGACTAAGTGCTTTGCCCCACGTTCTACTAACCAATGGGCAATTAGTAGCCCCAGTCCCCCTAATCCCCCAGTAATTAAGTAGGTACTATCTGCATGGATGGGAATATCTGCTTGATTGGGATTACGGTAAGGAACCAGTCTTGCCACCTGACGCATCCCGTTACGGAATGCAATTTGATTCTCTTCATCCGGTGATAGTAACTCTGCAAACAGGGCATCAAGCGGATTTTGACTTAGCCCATCATTTTCTTGGGCGTCTAAATCCACCAAGCGAAGCTGGAGCTCTGGGTGTTCTCTGATGATCGCTTTTCCCATTCCCCATAGAGGCGATTGAACTAATCCAGCACCACCGGAAACTGCCCCTCTCGTGACTACCCATAACTGGGGCGGTTTTGTACCCATCGTTTTCACTAGGGCTTGCACCAAGTACAGCGTACTGCCACAGCTAATACGGGTTGCGGCTTGCAAATCTTCGACGGTTAAAGTTGGTGCAGTTTCTCCAGTTCCCAGGCTAGACAACTGTACCACTCCTGAAAGATGCGATCGCTTGCTAAGTATTTCCGAAAGCAACTGCTGAAAATGTTCTGGGTTTTGAGTATCGATCCTGAACTCGAACTCGCTCAACATTTCGTATTTCTGTCCGGGAAAAACTAGGATACAGGTATCTCCTCGTTCTAGAAACCGTTGAGCAAGTTGCTGACTTATACCTTGACTATCGGCTAGAATCAGCCAGTTTTGGTGTGTAGCGGGCGATCGCTCCCTTCGGGCTTGAGGTCGCCACTCGATTTGATACAACCAATCTGGCGGAACTTGAGGAGAAACTGTCAATGTTGCCGAAGCGACCCTTTGAACTTGCAGACCTTCAACAACCGCTAGAATCTCACCATCATCTCTAACTAATTGCAAATCGCTAATGAGTGTTTTGCCACTGTTCTCGCTAGGATGTACTCTGCCGATGCTCCATAGTCGGTTGCTGGGGCGATCGCAAAATTGCAATCGCTTGATGGCGATCGGCACATAAGACTCTTTGCTACTATCTTGTGGGAATTTAGCTTGCAAAACCTGAAAACAGGCATCTAATAATGCTGGATGAAACTGATAAGCGTCTGTTTCTAAAACGGATGTTTGGGGTAACTCAATCTCCCCTGTCACTACTTCTGAATTCAACCATAACTGTTTAACTCCCCGAAAACTCGCACCATAATCAACTCCGCGCTGAAGAAACTGTTGGTAATGTTCGGCTTGGTTGTGAGCAGTGTGAGCAGCTACTTCCTTGGGGAGCCATTGCGTTGCAGAAAGTTCCAGTGATGGTTTGAGATTGGACGCGATGACATTTCCAGAAACGTGCAGCATCCAAGAGGGTGAAGAGTCTTCCTCATTTAATTCACAACTAAAAATTTCAAAGGAATATCCTTGTTGTTCCGTTGGCTGAAGAATTAACTGGAGTGTCTTAACTTCATTTTCTGATAGAACTAATGCCCGTTTATATAGGACATTTTCTAAAATTAGATTTTTGGATTTCAAAACCTTAGCTGCTGCCCCTAAAACCATCTCTAGATAGGCAGTTCCTGGCATGATTACTTTGCCGTAAATGCGATGATCGGCTAAAAAAGCGGGGAAATTAGAACTGATTTGCGTCTGAAAACGAATCTCTTTCGAGTCTGCCAAGTGCAATCTAGAACCGAGAAGAGGATGAGAAGATTTGAGATTTGCAGAGGAGATTTGAAAATTTTTGTGGCTGCTGTCTTTGTTTGGTTCAATCCAAAAACGCGATCGCTCAAAAGGATAGTTCGGCAACACCACGCGCCGATGCTGATATCCCCGATGAAACTCCGACCAGTTCACCGATATTCCATGTTCATACAACGCCGCTAAACTGGTCAACATCTGCTGCCAATCCGATTCCTGTGATTTGAGACTTGCCAGCCACAGATGTGCTGATTCTGGGATACACTGACGACCCAAGCTCGCTAAAATCGGCTGTGGCCCTACTTCCAAACAAGCCAAATTTCCTAACGCTAACAGGCTTACCATACTTTTAGCAAATTGCACTGGCTGTAACACGTGCTGCACCCAGTACTCAGGCGTGCTAATCTCCACTCCTGCCAATTGCCCTGTGATATTGGAAATGAATCGAATATTCGGGTTTGGTGTACGGTAGCTCACTTGCTGGGCAATCTGCCCAAACTCTGCCACCATTGGCTGCATCAACGGCGAATGAAAGGCATGGGAAACTTTCAGTAACTTTGTTTGCACTCCTCTTGCTTCTAAGATTGTCACAGCCGATGCGATCGCCGCAGCTGCACCAGAGATTGTGATTTGCCTTGGTGCGTTGATCGCAGCGATTGTCACTTCGGGCAATGAATCGATCGCTGCACAGACTTGCTCCAAATCAGTAAATACGGCTACCATCGCCCCTGTCTGCGGCAAGGCTTGCATCAATTTCCCTCGTGCGGTGATGAGTTTCAATCCATCTTCCAGACTGAATACACCCGCTACAGTTGCAGCAACATATTCGCCCACACTATGACCCATAACAACACTAGGCTTGATACCCCAAGATTGCCATAGCTCAGACAATGCATATTCCAGAGCAAATAAGGCTGGTTGGGTGTACCCAGTTTCATCTAGAAAATGAGGCGCTAAATTTTTTTCCCTTTCCCCTAACTCTGGATACAGCACTTCTAGCAATGGTTGCTCTAATAATGAGTCCAGAATTTCAGCACAGCGTTCTATGGCTTGCTGAAAAACAGGTTGGGTTTGGTAAAGTTCTCGTCCCATACCGATATACTGCGAACCTTGTCCAGCGAACAGGAAAGCTACCCCTGAAGCCTGAGAGCGAGTGCGCTGATTTTCCGCAATAAATGTTGTGAGTTGATGTCTGAGTTGTGCTGGTGAATCGGCAACCAAGGCCAGTCGATAGTCAAAATGCGATCGCCCCACATTGCTCGTATAGCAAATACCCCTCAAAGATACTTCTGAATGAGACTCGAGAAACCCCACATACTGCCGAGCTAATACCCGTAACGCGGTCTCAGTTTTTGCCGAAAGCGTCAACAGCGATTTGACGTGTAAAGCTACTCCCTTGCCCCCCTGCCCCTCTGCCCCCCTACTCTCCCCCGGCGCTTCCTCCAAAATGACATGGACATTCGTACCGCCAACACCCAAAGAAGTTACGCCAGCCCGCCGAGGCGTTTGGTCTGTTTGCCAGTCTGATAGAGTTGTATTTACATAAAATGGACTGTTAGCAAAATCAATCTTGGGATTGGGATATTTAAAATTTAGGCTAGGCGGTAGCAATCGGTGTTTGAGTGCCAAAACTGTTTTAATCAATCCTGCTATGCCTGAAGCTGTATCTAAATGTCCGATGTTAGTCTTTACAGAACCAATGGCGCAAAATTGTTGCTTCTGTGTTTTGGTACGAAATGCTTGGGTTAATGCTGCAATTTCAATCGGATCGCCGAGAGTCGTTCCGGTGCCGTGGGTTTCGATGTAAGTAATGGTTTCTGGATTTATGTCTGCGATCGCTTGCGCTTGGGCAATCATTGCTGCCTGTCTCTGAACGCTGGGAGCCGTATAGCTGATTTTTTGGGAGCCATCGTTATTAATCGCAGAACCCTTAATGACGGCGTAAATATTATCTCCATCCGCGATCGCATCTGTCAATCGTTTCAACATCACAATGCCAACGCCATTCCCCCCAACGGTTCCTTGGGAGTTAGCGTCAAATGCTCGGCAGTGACCATCGGGTGAAAGAATCATTCCTGGCTGATACCGATAACCAGATTTTTGGGGTACTACGATCGCCGCAGCACCAGCCAGAGCCATATCGCATTCTCCCTGAATCAAACTCTGACACGCCTGATGGACGGCAACTAAGGAAGTTGAGCAAGCAGTTTGCACGTTGACGCTGGGCCCTTGCAAGTTGAATTTGTATGAAACCCGCGTGGGGAGAAAATCCGCACCATTGGCGATCGCTAGTTGCGAGTCATCAACGTGTTCTAGTCGCTCCCGATTTGGGTAAAGATTGTGATTCCAGTAGGTTCGACCTGCATAAAGATTCATCCCCATGCCTGCATAAACCCCGATTAATCCTGTATAAGTTGCGGGGTCGTAACCAGCATTTTCGAGTGTTTCCCAAGCACACTCTAGGAATAGGCGATGCTGCGGGTCCATGATTTGGGCTTCTTTGGGAGAGATATCGAAAAATGCAGCATCAAATAAATCAATATCAGATAAGATACCGCTAGCTTTCACATAATTGGCATCATTAAAGGATGAGGGATCGATTCCGGCTGACTCCAGTTCTTCATCACTGAAGAATGAAATCGATTCCACGCCATTACAGCAGTTTTGCCAGAATTCATCGAGTGTTTTGGCTCCTGGAAAACGCCCAGACATGCCGATGATGGCAATTTCTAATTGCTGGGTACTTTTCATCTTACCCAAGCGATGGGATGGCGATAATTGCGATCGCTCCGGCAATGGCATTTGAGCTTGATTCAGAAACTCTGCTAGAGTCTGAATAGTTGGATATTGGAACAAGTCAATCAGTGACAGATGTTGCCCAAATTGTTTTTGTAATTGATCGTGAACCCGAACCAAGGTGAGCGAAGTGCCACCTAGTTCAAAAAAGTTGCGATCGATACTCACTGAAGAAATGCCCAGGACATCTTGCCATATTTGAGCTATCTGGCGTTGAATGTCAGTCTGGGGGAAAACGACTTGCCAAGGTTGGTTGTGCTTCTGATTGCTGCCAATAATTTTGGCAATGTCTATCATACCCGTTTGTGTTAGGGGCATTTTTGCAAGCTGTACAATTTCACAATGGCTAGGAGTCCCAAAGCGATCGCCAACTCTCAAACTTTGCTCCAAACCATGCACCACTGCACCATCCACAGTGGTAACATAAGCGGTTAATTTCTCGACGTTATCGGCTTCTGTCTTTAGATATCGGCGAATATGGGGATTGCTACCATCTAAACCAATAATTAGCTGTGGTTGATGACGCGATAAACCTGCTAGTAAGGAACGCCAACCCTGTTGTTGAGTAATACTTTGATAGCCCAAGCAATGAGCTGCTTCCCGGCTGTGGATGGGGTTTCCTTCGCTCATACCAACATCATCCCACTGGCTCCAGTTAAAGCAGTAAGTATCAGGATGGTAATGGTATTGCTGATACTGACAACAACTATCTAAAAAACTGTTGGCAGCAGCATAAGCACTAAAGGTTGCTCCCCCAAACACGCTATTTACGGAAGAAAAGCCAATGAAAAGGGCATCTGGCCGATTCTGAATTAGTTGAAAAAGCGTCCAAGTGCCCTGAACTTTCGGGCGCAGCATGGTACAAAAACTTTCTAGTGTAGCCACAGCTATCGAGTGATTCTCCATCACCGTCCAGTGGTGTTTGAGGTCGCCTTCACCTGCGAGATGAATAATTCCTGCCAAGGGTTGATTCCATCTCAACTCTGCTTCAGTGACAGCCTGTTGCAAGCAAGTTAGATCGCAGATATCAACAGGTCTGTATAAGAAATCACCACCTGTTGCCATGAGCGATTGATAATTTTTCAATCGTTTGGCGATCGCTGTATTCTGGTCGAGATGCTGCGACCATTCTGTTGCTGGTGGCAAGTTTGTTCTACCAACAATCAGCAATCGCACACCAAATTGCTTAAGTAAATATTGGCAAACGCAAGTCCCAATTCCACCCAATCCGCCTGTTACCAGATAAGTCCGCCCTGGTTTAATTGGTATTTCCTGGGTTGAACTAGCAAGCATATCAACTTTGGCGAGTGACGAGACTAGCCGTTGACCTTGACGATAAGCAATTTCACTATCTGCTTTAGTAACATTTAGTTCTTTAAAAACATAGTTGGCATTTGTTTCGAGTGACCCAATTTCTAAGTCAATATGCCGACAGTGCAACCAAGATAGTTCTAAAGGAATTGTTTTCAGTAATCCGATAAGTGTAGATTTTTCATAAGCGATCGCATCATCGCTGCTAGTTAACTGGACGTTGTTAGAAATGACTTGTAACTGAGTGTCTATATCTAGTAGTTGGTGTTTTTCCTTGGCATTTGCTAAGGCTTGCACTAAAAATAGAATGCTATATAACCCTAAGTATTGGGCATCTTCTAGTTCCTCTAGACTAGAAACTTGACCCATAAACTCGTTATATGTCCACAAATGCAAAATCTGAGTGGGAATATCCGATGCCAAAGACTCTAGCAACTGCCGATAGTGATCGGGATCTTCGGGATTGATAGTAAAGCGATCGCCCCGCTCAGATTTGATAAAATCCGTACCTGCTGCAACGCAGATATAAGGTTGGTTATGGCGTTCGAATTCTGTACACAGGTAATTTCCTAAACCTAAATTATCGAGAAACACGAGGGATTTCTGAGTCGGAAGTTTAACTGGCTCCAGATGCTTGTGACTTAACTGCTTAACACACCAAATTCGGCGATAAAACCAGTCAGGTATTGTGTTGGCATTGCCATTGAGGATATCAAACTGACGGAGGATAGGTTTAAATTCACCTGATTCAAAGCGTTTAACCAGTTGCGATCGCTGGATCTTACCAATGGCCGTTTTCGGAATCACAGCTTTCTCAACTGGAATCACATAGCTGGGATTGATGCCACAACGTTGGACAATTTTTTGGCGAATGGTTTGCATCAACGTCGAAATTTGCATTTCATTCGCGCCACCTGCATGGAAGAAGATAGCTAGCTGTTCTGTAGTTTCTCCATCACGTACAGCCACTGCGGCAGTGTAGGAAACAACTACGCCTGCAATTTCTTCAACAACTGCTTCGATTTCATGACTATAGTAATTCAGGCCATTGACGATAATAACGTCTTTCTCTCTGCCTGTAATTGTTAAACGTCCTTGTCGTAAAAAAGCTAAATCTCCCGTCTTGAACCAGCCATCTTTTGTAAACACCTCCGAATTCAATTCCGGTTGACCAAAATAACCTGATGTGACTGTCAATCCTTTGACTTGCAGTCGCCCGATGGCTTCTTCCTCAACGAGCTGGTCTTGAGCATCAACTATCCGCAGAGAAAATCCGGGAATTGGCGCTCCAACTTCTACGAATGCATCTTCATCCGTGGTTGATTTTCCAGAAAAGTTGTGAGAGTAAGTCACTCCCGAACAAGTTTCAGCCATTCCCCAAGCCGGATGTATTGCCGTAGTCGGGAGTCCGTGCGCTGTCAGCAATTCTAGAAATCTTCTGGCAGTTTTGCCGATAATAGCTTCTGCTCCGTTAAAGATGTATCGCACTGATGATAAATCCCAATCCCCCTGAGAAAGTTCTGCTTCGGCGGCGTTGATTAGCCCATACGCAAAATTCGGTGCAAAGGTCACACTCACGCGATAATCAGACATCCAATCAAGCCATTTCAGGGGTTGTTGCAACACCCAATCGGTGACGGCATGAATTTGTTGACAACCCACATACACATCCCGAATATGGAAATACACTAATCCGGCAACGTGATCGAGTGGCATCCAGTTTAAGGAAACATCTTCTTGGGTAAACCCATTCATCTGGACACTCGCAGCCGACCGACAGATGAGACTGCGATGGCTTTGCATAACTGCTTTCGGCGTACCTGTACTGCCAGAAGTGAGAAACAGTACTGCCAAATCATCGGCTGCCGCAACGTACCAATTAGGATCGGGATGGTAAGATTGCAACTCATCGAGGGTAGCGATCGCCAAATTCTCAACTGGCAAATCTGCCAGGGAACCTCTCAGTTCACGTGCTAATCGCTCGCTAGTCAGCACCAAACTGGGTTCTAGTCTTTGCCAGATTTGAGCTAATTTATTAACGAAATCATGAGAGCGATCATAACTCTGAGGAACGGATAAAGGAATTGGGATAAATCCGCCCAAAATACAGCCCCAGAAAGCAGGAATGAAATCTTGAGGTTGGTCAAATTGAAAGAGAATTCTATCTTGAGGCACAAGCCCTAACTTTCTTAAACCCGCCAAAATCCGTTGAGCTGCGTCTAATAAATCTTTGTAGGATTGGTTTTGGCAAGTATCATCCGGTTGGATGTAAGTAATTCCTTTTGAGATTTGTAACGCTGCCCTTTGGATTAGTTCCACTAAGTTAGTGGTTGCGTCTGTTGCAAGTTGTAAAGGTTCGCCATGACTAATTGCTTTCACTTTTGGATGAGAAATCTGAAATTTTGAACGCTCAAATTGTTGATTTATACTACCGGATTCTAGTTTTTGCCCAGAATCTTCTAATTTAAAATTGAGTTTTGTTGCTTGAGGATTACCTAGCAAATCCCAAACGTGTAATGGTGGTAGTTGTTTCGTCTGGTCTTGTACAATAACTGCGACTTGGTTAATGGAGGGGAGCGATCGCAAAGACGACTCCCATCGATCGACCAAATCCATATCGATCGCCACCAAATCAGTTAGTTGGCGATCGTCAATCAGTCCCTCGCTGGTGAGCGGCAATCTGGATAACCAAACGTAGGATTGAGGCAGGATAGTGTTTGGCGAATGAACCTGCAAATATGCATTTAGTTGTTCCAACGAACATTTTCCTGATGCAACTACGTAGGCAACTAACCACATATCTGCGGTTTCTGTTTCTCGGATTAATACCCGACACTCTTCAATTTCTGGATGAGTTAGGAGCGCAGTTTCCAGTGTTGCTTGGTCTAATAAGTTTGCCTGAAAACCATTGAGGGTATTAATTTTCTCCAACATATATAAGCTCCAAACTAACTTAGACACGTTTGCTGTTGCGGGATGTCTTCACTTCTACAAGCAACCCTATTAGTTGGTGGTTTTATATATCAGGCAACAGCTAATAAGCAATAGGCTTAAAAGTCCTTGGTGTTGGGGTTTGACGATCGGTTGATGTCCTAACCTACCAAGGCAACTGCTATATATGCGTTTTTTGGCTGGTTTTTGATATATTTGTTATTCAAGGTCGCGACCTTGTGAATATTGAGAATACATGAAATTTTTTCGTAGTTACTAACTTCGTGACCATTTGTTACAAGTGACGTTGAAAGAAAATCTGGAAGGATTTGACTTAAAGCTTTGTAAATATTTGCTAGCAAGTTTTAGGAATATTTTTGGATAAAATTCACTCGGTTTGAAGTGCAATGGTGTCGAAAAACAAAACTATGTAGATAAAAATAAATTAACTTGTAACTTCTTTTGTTGTTGTATCTTGTTAAATTCATTGTTCTTTTTCTTATAATTAATATTGCTGCGAACTTACTTAACTGGTTCCCAATCCGTCGTCACGATTTACAATTAAAATATTACAATTTTGGTTTCCGTCTTGTTTGTAGATAAACCGATCTACGCTGTTAAGAGCTAGATAAACTCCCAAACCGCCAATCTGTCGTTGCTGTAGCGACTTGTTCAAATCATTTGGAGTTAACTTCTGAGTAGGATTGAAGGGAACACCAGTATCTTTAATCGCAATGGTCAAGGAGCGATCGTCTAGATCGGCTTTTAAAATCAATAAGCCTTCGCGATCTGCTGCTTTATAGCCGTAATTAATGATGTTTGTAGTGATTTCATCCACTGCCAAACGTAGTCTATAAGAGGTTTTTTTATCCAAACCTGCTAGCATTGCTGCTGCCATCACATATTCTGCGATCGCCTTTAAAGAGTCCAGTGATCCAGGCACAGTTAAAGGTTCCATCTGTTACGGATTGGGGGTGTGTGAAAAAATGAAATTTTAGTCTTTTGCCTTTCTCTGCACAATCAGCATGGTGATGTCATCAAACTGAGGTGCGTTGCTGATGTGAGCGAACAAATCAGTTGTAATACGCTCTAGCAGGGGAGATGGCAAAAGCGCAGATCGATCTAGGAGCGATCGCAGTCGCTTTTCAGTAAAAAACTGACCGCTGGGGCTGCGTGCCTCAGTTACCCCATCGGTATAGCCAATTAAGATATCGCCTGGTTCCAACTGTACTTGTTGAATTTTAAATTTCATATTAGGCATCATCCCTACCGCTGGCCCAGTTGAGTTGAGACTGGCTTTGATACCAGTGTCACCAACAACAAACAGAGTTTCGTGTCCACCATTGATGTAGGTGAGAATGCCAGTTGCCGGATCTAGCACGCCAAAAAACAGCGTGGCAAACATACTCATTTGGGCGTGCTGCTGGGCGATGTAATTATTCGTGAGTGCTACTGCTTTCAGGGGGTTAATTTGGTATAAATTGGTTGCCATCTCTGACTCAAGCAAAATCGATAATTCCGCCTCATTGGCAATAATAGAGAGTCCGCCCAAACTAATTTGTCCCGAAAAAATACGGATTAAGCTCCGAAACAAAGCCATAAATAACGCAGCGCCTACACCTTTGTCGGCGACATCAGCAATAACTAGCCCCAAGTAGTCGCCAGGTAGCATAAAAACGTCGTAGAAGTCGCCAGCTACTTGACGGGCAGGAGAGAAAAACGTGGCAATCTCTAAATTAGGTAGCTGTGGGATTTCGTTGGGTAGAAAATCTCTCTGGATTTGCCGCCCTTTTTCTAATTCGTAGTTGAGCGCTTTGGAATAGGTTTCAATTTTCCCATAGAGCTGGGCATTTTCTAAAACTATAGCGATTTGGTCAGCAGTGAGCTGCATCAGATGGGCAATTTCTAGGCTAAAGTGCCCTGGTTCTTGGTGTAGCAAGGTAAGAATACCTAAGACCTCTTCATTCCTGAGAATGGGAACAGCTAATGCTGAACGTACAGTGTAAGGCTGATTGGGCAACTGCAACCAACGATCGTCGGTCTCAG
This sequence comes from Nostoc sp. ChiQUE01b, assembly GCF_034531255.1. NCBI lineage: Bacteria > Bacillati > Cyanobacteriota > Cyanophyceae > Nostocales > Nostocaceae > Nostoc > Nostoc sp. ChiQUE01b. Next base: position 29,234 of record NZ_JAVRBM010000053.1, read on the forward strand.
TGTCTACGATCAATCCTATCTGGCGCTGTCTGTATACCCAACCAGCAAGCCCCTGTGCTAAAACACAACCAATCAGGCGATCGCGCTCCGCTAGTGCTGTCTCCCTTTGCGTAAGGATACTATCGGTGACAGCACCCTGGCGATCGAGTAAAAACAGACTGCCTTTTTGGGCACCAGTCAGCTGACTACAAACATCTAACGTGTCTTGTAAAGTAGCTTTCAACATCTCTTCTTCGGGTGAAGCGCGGATGATTGTTGCTACTGAATGCTCCAGCAGCTTTTTTTGAGCTTGGAAAGCAGCTTTTTCTGTTTTTAATTCAGCTACCTCTCGCCGCAGGGACTTCAGTTCCTCAATTAGCTGTTGATTCTCTGCTATGCAATTCTCTTCATAAGATTGTTGGATCATAAATAGACCTGTCGCTTTGTTATAGGGGTAAGATTTAGCATGGCAATTCCTTAACTGATTGAATGCATCTGCTAATAAGATAGAAATTCCACAAGTTTCCTGCGATAACTATTAAGTTATTTTGATATAAAAGTCATCCCTTAAATAGTTGAGAATTTATAAGATTTGTGCCTGAAGAGTGAAATCTTGGTATTCTAAACAATACCAAGCTTTTCTCGGAGAACACCAAGATTTTCTCGGAGAACACCAAGATTTTTTGGAGAACACCAAAATTTATCAAACTGATGGCTTGATCAGTCTGATAAATCTTCAATGCCTTCATTTACTCGCAGATGTTGGCTTTGGTTGTCAATGTGCTAGAGATTAGCGATCTGAACAATTTCCAGGTATTAGGAGTAGCCATGCATGGAAAAACAGCATACTAGTGAGACGCTAGTAGACGTATTGCGCTACAGAGGTATTCAGCAACCTCAGACGCTAGGCTATACCTTTTTGGTAGATGGTGAATCTGAGGGAAGTAGACTCACGTATGGAGCACTGGATAAAGAGGCAAGAGCGATCGCTACCTACTTGCAAAGATTTGTAAAGCCAGGCGATCGCGTACTCCTGCTCTACCCACCTGGTTTAGAATTTATTACTGCCTTTTTCGGCTGCTTGTATGCTGGTCTGATTGCTATTCCTGCCTATCCCCCTCGGCAAAATCAGTCGATTACTAGGTTGGGTGCGATCGTTTCCGATGCCCAAGCAACTGCGATCCTGACAACAACAGCACTATTGCCAATCGTTAAGAACTACTTTGCAGACAATCCAGAACTAGCATCTCTAAAAGTGTTGGCAAGCGATGCGATTTCTGATGCGATTGCACAGGAATGGCAAGCACCTAATATTGATGGAAATACTTTAGCGTTCCTGCAATACACCTCCGGTTCTACGGGAATGCCTAAAGGAGTGATGGTCAGCCACAGCAATCTACTGCACAATTTAGCCTACATTGACCAAGGTTGGAATCACACAGCTAATAGCGTGATGGTGACATGGATTCCGTTCTTTCACGATATGGGGCTAATTTATGGAATACTCCAACCTTTATACTACGGCTTTCCTAGCTATATCATGGCACCCGTGTCCTTTATTGGGCGTCCGATTCGCTGGCTGCAAGCTATTTCCCGCTATCAGGCAACCCATAGCAGCGCACCCAACTTTGCCTATGAATTATGCCTTCGGAAAATTACCGCAGAACAACGTGCTAGCCTAAATCTTAGTTCTTGGCAGGTTGCTTCCAATGGTGCCGAGCCAGTCAAAGCAGAAACGCTGCAACGGTTTGCCAAAGCATTTGCCTCCTGTAGGTTTCAAGAAACAGCTTTTTGTCCGGCATACGGGCTAGCTGAGGCGACGCTGAAAGTGACTACCGTAGAAGCACAAACTCAGCCAATAATTATCAAGGTAGAGGCAACCGCACTGGCACAAAATCGGATAGTGCTGGCAATAGCAGAGAATTCCAAGGCGCGGCTTTTAGTTGGATGTGGCAATAGCCAGCAGGGGGATACCCAAATTGCGATCGTTCATCCTGAATTATTGAGGCGATGTTCACCAGATGAAGTCGGCGAGATTTGGGTAGCAGGAGCGAGTATTACCCAAGGCTATTGGCAGCAACCTGAGAACACAAAATCCACTTTTGCAGCTTATTTAGCAGATACAGGTGAAGGTCCGTTTCTCCGTACAGGAGATTTAGGCTTTTTACAAGACGGCGAGCTATTTATCGCTGGAAGACTCAAGGATTTAATTATTATTCGAGGACACAATCATTATCCTCAAGACATTGAACTCACAGTTACAAATAGTCATTCGGCTTTGGGAACGCAGGGAGTAGCCGCATTTACTATCGAGGTAGACGGTGAAGAACAACTCGTTGTGGCGTGTGAAGTCGAGCGAACTGCTGTGCGGAAGCTTGATGCAAATAAGGTAATTGGCTCTATCCGACAAGCAGTAACAACACAGCACGAGTTAGAACTGTATGCCGTCTTGCTGTTGAAGCCAGCCAGTATCCCCAAAACTTCCAGTGGGAAGATTCAGCGCTATGCCACCCGCGCAGGATTTTTTGCGGGGGCTTTGGAAGTGGTGGAACAGTGGAGGAAGGCAGGGGAGCAGGGGAGCAGGGGAGCAAGGGAGCAGGGGAGCAGGGGAGCAGGGGAGCAGGGGAGCAGGGGAGCAGGGGAGCAGGGAGAATTGAGAAGTCGCAAGTCAGGAGAAAAGGGGGCGGCGGAAATTCAAGACTGGTTGGTAAATAAGATTTCTCAGCGACAAAACATTGCACCCCAATCTATAGATCCGCGTGAATCGTTTGCTTACTACGGGTTAGATTCGATTGCCGCAGTCAGCCTGTCGGCAGATTTAGAGGATTGGTTAGGTTGTCAGTTGTTGCCTACTTTGGCTTACGATTACCCGACGATCGCAACTCTATCAGCCTATCTCACAGAAACTTTATCCCAACAGCGAGAATCTCCAGAACCCAGACAAAACCTCAAATCCGTCGAGGCGATCGCGATTATTGGTCTTGATTGCCGCTTTCCCGGAGCTAATAACTCAGAAGCCTTTTGGCAATTACTACGAAATGGTAAAAGTGCCATCGACCAAATTCCTGCCGATCGTTGGGATTCTCATCTTTTCTATAACCCCATCCCCGCCCAACCAGGGAAAATGAGTACTCGTTGGGGTGGATTTATCAAGCAAGTTGACCGATTCGATCCCCAGTTTTTTTGCATTTCTCCTCGTGAAGCCGAGCGGATGGACCCGCAGCAAAGGCTGTTATTAGAAGTGAGTTGGCAGGCTTTAGAAAATGCTGGATTAGCAAGCGATCGCTTGGCAGGCAGCAACAGTGGTGTATTTATCGGCATCAGTACCAATGACTATGCTCGATTCCAGTTCGATCGGTTGTCTGATATTGATGTTTATGCCAGCACAGGCAACGCTCTGAGCATTGCTGCTAACCGCCTATCCTATCAGTTCGATTGGCACGGGCCCAGTTGGGCAGTCGATACTGCCTGTTCTTCATCTCTGGTTGCAGTTCACCAGGCTTGTCAAAGTTTACGGTTAGGGGAATGTGACTTGGCTTTGGCAGGTGGTGTTAATTTAATTCTCACCCCCCAAATGACAATTGCCCTCTCCCAAGCAAGATTCATGTCGGGGGATGGTCGCTGTAAAACCTTTGATGCGGATGCAGATGGTTATGTCCGGGGAGAAGGTTGTGGAATCGTAGTGCTGAAGCGTTTTACTGATGCCATCAAAGATGGGGATAATATCCTGGCGCTGATTCGCGGATCGGCAGTCAATCAGGATGGTAACAGCAATGGGTTGACTGCTCCTAGAGGAATTGCCCAACAAGCCGTTATCCATCAGGCGCTTGTTAATGCTGGAGTCGCACCTGCAGCGATTAGCTATGTTGAGGCTCATGGGACAGGTACAGCCTTGGGCGACCCGATTGAAGTTAATTCTTTGCAATCAGTGCTGATGTCAGGTCGTTCCTCAAACCAACCTTGTGCGATCGGTTCAGTAAAGACAAATATTGGTCATTTAGAATCAGCAGCCGGAATTGCAGGGTTAATAAAAGTTGTACTGGCTTTGCAACATCAAGAGATTCCCGGTACGCTTCATCTCCAGCAGCTAAATCCGAAGATTACCATCCAAGACACGCCTTTTTCAATTCCCCGCGAAACTCAGAAGTGGTCTGCTGTTGGAGAGCAACGTTTTGCAGGAGTAAGTTCCTTTGGCTTTGGCGGTACGAATGCCCATGTTGTTCTGGAGGAAGCGCCGGAAGTGAGTAGGGGGGCAGGGGAAGCAGGGGAAGCAGGGGAGCAGGGGGGCAGGGGAGTAAATTTCTACCTCAAATCTGTGCTGACGCTTTCGGCAAAAAGTGAAGTAGCGTTACGGGAATTAGCTCGGCGGTATGTGGCGTTTCTGGAGTTTCATTCAGAAGTATCTCTGGGGGATATTTGTTATACGAGCAATGTCGGGCGATCGCATTTTCACCATCGACTAGCTCTGGTTGCAGAATCCTCTGAGGAATTTTGCGAGGAACTAGCAGCGTTTATTGATGACTCACCGCCTTCTAGAACAGGCGATCGTTGTCAGGGGGTTGCTTTCCTGTTCACTGGCCAAGGTTCGCAATATATCGGTATGGGACGGGAACTTTACAACACGCAACCCGTTTTCCGGCAAGCTATAGAACGCTGTGCTGAAATCTTACAGCCATACTTAAATCAACCTCTGTTAGAGGTTCTATATCCAAGTAGTGAGTTAGAAAACCCAACTCAAGCCTCTATTAATGAAACTGCTTATACTCAACCTGCTTTATTTGCATTGGAATATGCATTGTCCCAGCTATGGCAGTCCTGGGGAATTAAACCGAGTGTGGTGATGGGACACAGTATCGGCGAGTATGTTGCTGCAACTGTTGCAGGAGTGTTCAGTCTGGAAGATGGACTGAAGTTGATTGCTGCACGGGGAAGACTGATGCAAGCGTTACCGTCTGTGGGAGCAATGGTAGCGGTATTTGCCCAGTCGCAAGAAGTATCGAGCATCATCGATGAGTATTCGGATGTGGCGATCGCAGCAATGAACGGCGCACATCTGATCATCTCAGGTGGATATCAATCTATTACATCGGCTGTGGCCAGGTTAGAAGCAAAGGGAGTGAAGACAAAACCACTTGAGGTTTCCCATGCTTTTCATTCGCCGTTGATGCAACCCATGCTGGCGGAGTTTGAGCAAATTGTCCAGCAAGTAAACTACTGTCCGCCAAACCCCGATATTCGCTTTATTTCTAATCTCACAGGTCAACTCGCAAAAGCAGAGATCGCCACGCCTGAATATTGGGTGCAACATGTGATGCAGCCAGTCCGGTTTGCTGATGGAATGGCAACTCTAGCAGAACTAGGAGCGTTAGTGTATTTGGAAGTAGGGCCGCAACCGATTTTGTTGGGGATGGGTCGCCAGTGCTTACCGAGTAACGAGTATGTGTGGCTTGCCAGCCTGAGAAAGGAATCAAATTCACAACAGATGTTGTCCAGTTTGGCAACTTTGTACGAGTCTGGAATATCCGTCGATTGGGTAGGCTTCCATCATGACTCTCAACGTCGTCGGGTAGTGTTGCCCAATTATCCCTTTGAGCGATCGCGTTTCTGGATGGAAACTGCATCTAGTAGCGTGACTGCTAGAGAATCGCTCTGTTCGCCAGCAGAAATCAAGCGTTTGCTCGTGCCCCAGTTGGCTGAATTGACAGCCCAACTTAGTCTCAAACACTATGGGGAAGCTCTAAGTACTTTGGAATCACTGAGTATTCTTTATGTGGTGGCGGCATTCCGGCAGATGGGGTGGAATTTGCAGTTAGGCGATCGCTATTCCATCCCTCAACTAACCAAACTAGGAGTCATTGAGCAACATCAGAAACTCGCTTTGCGCCTGTTGGAAATGCTGGTTGAAGAAGGGATTCTTCAGCGAATTGGTAATCAGTGGGAAGTAACTCGAATTCTGGAGTTTACCACACCAGAAGCGCAACTGCATAAACTGCGATCGCAATATCCCCAAGCAAATGCAGAACTGACACTGCTAGAGCGTTGCGGTTCGCACTTGGCTCAAGTCCTCCAAGGTGAAACTCGCCCACTGGAGTTGCTATTTCCCCAAGGCGATTTGACAGCATTAACCCAGCTTTACCAGGATTCCCCCGGCGCAAATGTGATGAACGCGCTAGTCCAAAAGGCAATCTCAACCGCGATTTCCACCGCTACAGTAAACATTTTGGAAATTGGAGCTGGAACCGGCGGAACAACTGCTTACCTCCTACCTCATCTCCCAGCAGATCGAACTGAATATGTCTTCACAGACTTAGGAACGTGGTTCATTTCCAAGGCTCAAGAGAAATTCCGAGATTACCCATTTGTCCGCTATCAGTGCTTAGACATTGAACAAGACCCCCAATCTCAGGGATTTACTAACCATCAATACGACATCATTGTGGCAGCAAATGTCCTGCACGCAACCGAGGATCTACAGCAAACCTTACGTCATGTTCGCAGCCTATTAGCACCAGGAGGATTATTAGTGTTGCTGGAGGGAACAAGTCCCCGACGCTGGTTAGATTTGGTCTTTGGATTAACGCCAGGGTGGTGGAAATTCTCAGACTACGAGTTGCGACCATTCTACCCTTTGTTAGCAGTGGCCGACTGGCTGGAATTGTTGTCTGATTGTGGGTTTCAAGAGGCTGTGCATCTTGCGCCTGATTGCGAGGCGATCGGCGATTCGTTCCAAGAGGTTGTTATCCTGGCTCAGACCATCAGTACCAATAACCCAGTTAACCACAATCATCTTCCATCGCCTATTGCTGCCATTATCAATACGCCACAATCAACATTTCTCCAATCGCTAGTAACCAAGCCTGTACGAGTGCGAGAGGAGGAATTAGTAGCTCATGTCCGCTCATTAGTAGCCAAAGTTTTAGGCTTAAAGCAACCCCAGTCCATCGGTTTGCAGCAAGGATTCTTTGAATTAGGGATGGATTCATTAACTGCTACGGAGTTGAAAGAGCAATTGCAAAATAGTTTAGGCTGTTCGCTTTCCCCAACCACATTATTTGATTATCCGACGGTAGCAGCATTAGCAAATTATATAGAAACGCAAGTGTTGTCGCTCTTAGAACCACAAGAATCAGCCTCTAACTCAGAGAGTTTAGAACAACAAGCCTCACTGCAACAATCATTAGAAAAGAGAGTGAAATTGTCATCGCCCGACCAATCGCTTGACGAAATTGCAGATTTGCTGGCTGCAAAACTAGCATCAATCAGAGAGGAAAAAATGCTATGACTCGTCCTCCAGAAGGCAGAGATTATGGACAATTGATGCAGAACGCATTACTGGAGCTATCAGCCCTCCAAGCAAAGCTCAATACCCTCGAACATGCTGCAACTGAACCCATTGCAGTCATCGGTATTGGTTGCCGCTTTCCTGGAGGAGTTAACTCTCCAGAGGAGTTATGGCTGTTGTGCAAAAATGGTGGTGATGCGATCGCCGAAGTTCCTGGCGATCGCTGGGATGTAGATGCTTACTACGATCCTGATTTAAGTAGTTATGACAAAACTAACACCCGTTGGGGTGGCTTTTTAGCAAATATCAATCAATTCGATCCTGCCTTTTTCGGAATTTCCGTAAGCGAAGCAGCGAGTATTGACCCCCAGCAACGACTGCTATTGGAAGTAAGTTGGGAGGCATTAGAAAACGCTGGATACGACCCCTTACAATTAGCTGGTTCTCAGACTGGTGTGTTTGTGGGAATTGCCACTTGCGATTATTACAAAGCCATGACCGCAATTCCCACTAGAGCCGGCACGGGTATTGCCAATAGTATGGCGGCAAATCGCCTGTCCTACTTTTTGGATGTGCGAGGCCCTAGCGTCACAATCGACACTGCTTGTTCGTCGTCCCTGGTTGCTATTCATACCGCTTGCCAAAGTCTGCGGCATCGAGAGTCAAATCTCTCATTAGTGGGCGGCGTGAATATTATGTTGTTACCGGAGGTGAATATTACCTTTTCGCAGGCTGGCATGATGTCATCTGATGGACGTTGCAAAAGCTTTGATGCTACAGCCGATGGCTACGTCCGAGGAGAAGGATGTGGGGTAGTTATCCTGAAGCGCCTCTCAGATGCAGTCAAAGATGGCGATCGCATTTTAGCCTTACTGCGGGGAAGCGCCATAAATCATAACGGTCGCAGTGTTGGTCTAACAGCACCAAATGGATTGGCTCAACAAGCAGTGATTCGGCAAGCATTGGCAAATGCCAAGGTAGCACCCCATGAAATTGACTATGTTGAGGCACATGGTACGGGTACTTCAATGGGGGATGCTATCGAGCTACAAGCAATCTTGGCAGTGCTAGGACAGGGGCGAACCCTCGATTTGCCCTGCGGACTCGGTTCTGTGAAAACTAATATTGGCAATCTAGAAGCTGCTGGTGGGATTGCCGCATTCATCAAAACTGTCCTCTGTTTGCAACACGGAGAAATTCCCCCTCATCCCCATTTCAAAACCATCAATCTCCATATTGACATCAAGTCAACACCATTCTTGATTCCTACAATCGATCGTCCGATAGATATCAAGCCTCGGTTTGCTGGCGTTAATTCCTTTGGCTTTGGCGGCACTAATGCTCATGTCGTACTGGAAGCAGCAGAGGAGAGCAGGGGAGCAGGGGGGGCAGGGGGGGCAGGGGAGCACGTCAAATCGCTGTTGACGCTTTCGGCAAAAACTGAGACAGCGTTACGGGAACTTGCAAGTTGTTATGCAGATAGTTTAGAAAACTACACCGCTGAATCGATTCCCGATATCTGTTTCACAACTAATATAGGTCGGTCACATTTTAACCATCGTCATGCCATCATTTCATCAGGCGATTTACCCCATTTAATCTCCCAACTGAGGACATTCGCCACTAGTAAACAGACAACAGGACGGCTACAGCCACAGAATCGCCTGAAGATTGCATTTTTGTTCGCTGGACAAGGTTCGCAATACCTTGGTATGGGATGGGAACTTTACAACAGCCAACCTATTTTCCGTGCTGCCTTAGACGATTGCGATCGCATCTTACGCTCTTATTTGGATCGGCCACTGCTGGAGGTACTGTATCCAAATGGAGAGCAGAAGGAGAGAGCAGAAAACAAAAATTCTCTAGATGAAACTGCCTATGCCCAACCTGCTCTATTTGCCCTGGAGTATGCCTTAGTGAAATTGTGGCAGTCATGGGGCATTGAACCCGATGCGGTGATGGGTCATAGCGTCGGAGAGTATGTAGCTGCTTGCGTGACAGGTGTATTTAGCTTGGAGCAAGGGCTGTACTTGAGCGCTGAACCGGGACGACTGATGGCAACGCAGCCTAGAGAAGGGCAAATGGTGGCGGTGTTTGCAGCTAAGGAGATTGTAGAAGAGGCGATCGCATTGTACCAGGATGCTGTTGCCATTGCTGCCTTTAACGGCCCTACTCAAACTGTGATTGCGGGCGATAGACAAGCGGTTTCAGCAGCGATCGCCCGTCTGGAATCGGATTTCATTATGACTCGCGAACTGAATGTTGCCCACGCGTTTCACTCACCCTTAGTAGACCCCATCCAAAATGCCTTTGAGCAGACTTTGAGGCAAATGCAGTTTCATCCCCCTTGTCTACCGTTTATCTCTCATCTTTCGGGAGAATTCGAGCCAGGGGTACTAGATGCTAACTACTGGCGCTCCCAACTGCGATCGCCCGTGCGTTTCGATGGAGGTATCCAGACCTTAGCAGAGGCAGGGTATGAGATTTTCCTGGAAATTGGGCCAACAGATACTCTGGCAAGTATGGGTAAACGCTGTCTACCTAAAAACACTGGTACTTGGTTATCTTCTTTAAGACAAGGGCACGACAACTGGCGATCGCTCCTCGACAGCCTAGCTACCTTATACAACAAGGGTATAAACATTAATTGGTCAGAATTTCATCGAGATTCTCCCAGACAGCGAGTTGCCTTGCCTACTTATCCTTTCCAGCGCCAACGCTGTTGGATTGACTCCTTTTGAGGGACTCCCAAATAAAAAATATCCCACTGTTCCCAGTCAGCAATTAGCCAACATTCTATGCCTATAGGAATCGAGAAACTCAATCTGTACTCAGGGCAGTTCTATCTAGAGATTGCCGATCTTGCCGAAGCGCGTGGTAAAAACTTCCAACACATTGCTGATAGTTTAATGTGCAAAACGCGATCGGTTTATCCGGTTTATGAAGATGCTATTACTCTGGCGGTGAATGCAGCCAAACAACTCTTATCACCTCAAGACTTGGAAGACATTGAACTACTAATTGTTGGTACAGAATCTGCGGTTGATTGTGGCAAATCCCTGTCCACCTGGGTACATCGGTTTTGTAATTTGTCTCCTAATTGCCGTAACTTCGAGGTGAAACATGCTTGTTACGGTGGCACTGCGGCATTCAAAATGGCTGCTTCGTGGGTAGTTTCAGGAGCGAGACCTGGGAAAAAGGCATTGGTAATTAACACGGACTTCAGCAGCGTCACGCTCAATACTGACCAGGAGTTTATCTGCGGAGGTGGTGCAGTAGCGATGCTCGTTAGCGCCAATCCACAAATTCTCGAAATTGAACTGGATAAGGCGGGTTACTGGACAAAGGAGATTTCTGACTACCTGCGCCCCACTTTCAACACCGAAGTGATCAAAAGTGAAACGAGTCTTTACTCTTATTTAGATGCTTTGGAGGGAGCATTCAGTCACTACGAGCAAATCGTGGGTTCTGTAGACTATGATGCTGATTTCAAAAAACACATTTATCATGCGCCCTTTCCAGCAATGACGTTTCAGGCACATCGCACCATACTCAACCGATTTGAGGCGGTAGGGAAAGCGGCTGCTAAGTTAAGTTTTCAATCAAAAGTTGCAGAGAGTATACACTTTGCTCAACAAATTGGTAGTTCGTATGGGGGTTCCAATTTTATTTGTTTGTTAAGTCTTTTAAATTATGCCAAGGATCTGAGTCCAGGCGATCGCATTTCCCTGTTTGCTTATGGTGGTGGTTGCCAAGCAGAATTCTACAGCGCCACTATTGGAAAGGCTGCAACTGAAATTGTCCGCTCGCTCAACATTGACGAACACCTCAATCAGCGACTTCGTTTATCTGTTGCAGATTATGAAGCTAGTGAATTGACCCGTGAAAAATATAGCGATCGCCGAGACTTTAACTTAGAAAACTATTTAGATGAGCGCTATGAAAAACGCTATCGAGACCGAGGTTTACTTGTGTTAAGCAATGTTGAAAATTACTATAGGCAATATAAATGGAGTTAATAGTAGAGGCCATCCGCTATAAAATCGATTCAGGAGTTGCCCAGATTGCCTTGGTGCAGCCCCAAACAGGTAATGCGCTCAATCCATCCTTAATTAATCAACTTAGTCAAGCGTTACAAGCTGCGATCGCCGATTCATCTTGTCGGGCGATCGTGCTTCGGGCTGAAGGAACTGACTTCTGCAAAGGACTTGATTTGGAATGGATATTACAGCAGGGAGGAAGACCTCAAATAGAACTGTTTCAAGCCTTTATAAATTGTCTGCAATTAATTTGTCATTCCCACTTACCCGTAATCGCCTGCGTTGAAGGTAATGTTACGGGTGGAGGACTGGGTTTAGTTGCGGCTTGCGATCTCGTCATTGCCAACGAGAACACAATATTTATGTTGCCAGAAGTCATCATTGGCATGATTCCGGCTCTGATTGCACCCTTCTTACTGCGTCGTCTGACCATAGCACAGCTTAAGTATTTAACCCTCAGCAGTCGGGGAATTGAAAGCCTAGAAGCCAAGGCCTGTGGGTTAGTGGATGAAGTTGCAACTGAGGGTATGGCTGCCACCTTGAACCGACAATTACAACGGCTGTTTCGTTCTTCTCCAGAAGCGATGGCTGCAAGTAAACAATATTTTGAACAACTCTATGGGTCAGATTTACAGCGACAGACCAATATTGCCCTTAATCAACTTGTTTCATGGTTGGAGCAACCCGATGTCTTAGAAGGAATTCAAAGTTTCACCGAGGGATTCTCGCCACCCTGGTTTCAAAAGTACAGGGGAAAAACCCATGTCTAAAGTTTTGCTCGCCAACCTAGAAGACGGTATCTTCCAACTCAAAATGGATGACCCTGAAAACAAGAATCGCCTGAGTGCAGAACTGTGTGATGAATTGATGGCAGCCCTCACTCATCTAGCGACAGAACCGAACCTCAAAGTCTTGATTTTGAGTGGGCGATGGGATGTCTTCTGCGCGGGAGCAACCTTAGACGTAATTAAACAAGTTGCGAGTGGCAATACAGATGTCAAAGATTTATCACTGCCAGATCGACTGCTGAGTTTTCCAGTACCAATTATTGCAGCTTTGCAGGGTCATGCTGTGGGAGGTGGGCTAGCGTTAGCACTCTATTGTGATATTGCGATCGCATCCGAAAACAGTCGGTACGGAGTTAATTTTACAGATTTGGGATTTACTCCTGGAATGGGTATCTCATCTGTCTTACCTGCAATGGTTGGACATCACTTTGCTAGCGAGATGCTCCTCACCGCCAAGCTCTACAAAGGCAAAGAACTCAAGGGACGAGGTTTATTTAACTACATAGTTCCAACTGAAGAAGTTATGACTTTAGCCTTGGATATGGCACGGAGAATCGCTGAAAAACCCAGACATGTTTTGGAGATGGTAAAAGACACCTTGTCATTACCCCGGCGTCAAGCTCTCCAAGCAGCATTGTCTTGCGAACACCTAATGCACAAAATCTGTTTTGGGGTTCCAGGGACATTAGCACACATCGAAGCGGCCTATTTAGCCTAAATTTTGTTTTTTAATTTTCAATATAGGAGACAAGACATCATGGATCGAGAGCAAATATTGAACGTTGTAATTAAACATATCAAACTCAACGTAGATGGGCTGGAAAATATTGAAATTGATCCGCAAAAAACGATTTTACAATATGGAGCCAGCAGTCTGGACGGTGTAGAGATTGTTTCTGCCTGTATGCGAGAACTCAAAATTAAAATTCCCAGGACAGAAGTTTCTAGCTTTAAGACGATCAATGACTTAGTTGAGTTATTTACTAAGTTTAAAAATGAAGTTCGTGAAGAAGTTAAGTAGAGTGATACAAAATAAATTATCTAGTTAAGAAATGGAACAAGGAACAAGGAAGAGGTAACAGTTAATGAATGCAGCGATTTCAGTCGTGTTGAAAAAAACATAAATATTTATAAAAAAGTGAATATTGTGGAAACTAAATTTGTCGTAACTGATGAGGTTCGAGATCCCTTAATGGATTATTTGGAAGACCCGTTTTTACTTGATTTGTTTAATCAGATCAGAAAAGCAGGTTCTATTAAAGAGATTTCTCTAGACCTAACTCATATCTGTAATTTGCGTTGCCAAGGATGTTATTTTTTCGTCAACGAACTAGATCAAAACAAAGCACCTGAAGATGATGCTGAGTTTGATGCATTTATTGAGCGGGAGAAAGCTAGGGGAACCAATAGCATCACAGTATTGGGGGGAGAACCGAGTTTACAGCTTGATCGCTTGCGAAAGCTGGCTCAACATTTCTGGATAGTTGTTGCGACCAATGGCACGATCCGAATTCCTTATGAAGGGCTGGAAAACATTACAATCAGCGTTTCCGTATGGGGCGATCGCGAAACAGATCGGATGCTGCGGGGCGGAGGCAAGTTAGATGTTGTCAGCAGGGCATTAAAAAATTACCAAGGCGATCGTCGAGCGCTTTGGTACTACACCGTCCCGTCTGGTAATGCACATCAAATAGAGGGTGTTGTTGAGCAATGCGTTGAGAACGGCAATTTTGTCCTATTTAACTATTACGGCGATAAGTCAGGTTTGGGGGGCATTTACGATCATCACCAAGGATTTGCAGCGGTGCGCCAGGAAATTGATCGCATGATTGCCCGCTATCCCGATCGCATCTTGATGACACCTTATATCAACAAAGTACTGTCTACAGGGAATTTGTACGGTGAATCCTGGGGATATGATGTCTGTTCTGGCATCAGTGAGAACATGCCAGAGAATGCGGCTCGGTTTAAAAATGGTAAACCCTACAATTCCCATTTTCGTGCTTACAATCCAGATGCCAAAACAACTCGTGTCTGCTGCGCCAGCAACAATCCTGATTGCTCAACCTGTTGTCAAACCTGGGCCCAAATCGGTTGGATTATGCTCAATATGGAGCAGCACTTGGGATCTAAGCAGGAATTTACTAACTGGCTGACAACAATGTATCTGTTTTATTTGATTGATAGAGCAATTGACTTTGAGGCAGGTATCAAGCTTTTGCCTGAGATCCAGAAGCGAGTCAATTGTGAATCCACTCTGACCTTGAAATGATCGCTAATCAATCTCTTATGCCTCAAGATCCTATTGCTATTATCGGAATTGGTTGTCGCTTTCCTGGTGGTGTCCACAGTCTAGCTGGCTTCTGGAACTTGTTGCGTCATGGCGGGGACGCGATTACAGAAATCCCTGGCGATCGCTGGAACGTTAACAAATTTTATCATCCCGATCCAGTAGAACCAGGCAAAATGTACAGCCGCTGGGGTGGGTTTCTCGACCAGATAGACCAGTTTGATGCGAAATTCTTTGGGATTTCCGGCGCGGAAGCGGCTCGGATTGACCCTCAACAAAAACTCTTGTTAGAAACGACGTGGGAGGCGCTGGAGGATGCTGGCCAAGTGCTGGAACATTTGGCTGGCAGCGATACCGGAGTTTTTATTGGGGTACTTAACCGAGATTACAGTTACATTCAAATTGGAGAGCACAATCGCGATGCGATTAATGCCCATACCATAGTTAGCTCAAACCTCAACTTGGTACCAAATCGCATTTCCTACTGCTTTGACTTCACAGGTCCCAGTCTGCCAGTTGACGCTGGCTGTGCCTCGTCACTAGTTGCCGTTCACCTTGCCTGCTCTAGTCTCAGGAATGGTGAATGTAGCCTTGCTTTAGCAGGTGGGATCAATGTCATATTCAAGCCAGAAATCAGCATCGCCATGAGTAAGGCATTTTTACTGTCTGCTGATGGTCGTTGCAAGAGTTTTGATGCCGCAGCCGATGGTTTTGTTCGGGCTGAAGGGGTAGGAGTTGTTGTCCTGAAGCCACTATCCCATGCCCTAGCTGACGGTGATGCTATTTATGCAACGATCCGCAGCAGTGCTGTGAACCAAAATGGCCGTGGAACCAGTTTTACAGCCCCCGATGGTTTGGCGCAACAAGCAGTCATGCAAAAAGCCTATCAGCAGTCAGGAATCCTTCCTCAGCAGGCGCAGTATGTAGAAACTCAAGGCATGGGTTCGTCAATCAGCGATGAGATTGAAGCCAAAGCGATTGGGGCTGTCATCGGCAGCGATCGCTCTTTGGGCAATGAATGTGCCATTGGATCTGTAAAAACAAATATTGGACACATGGAAGCGGCTGCCGGCATTGGCGGACTCATTAAAGCAGCACTAGCAGTTAGCCATCGTCAGATTCCACCCAATCTGCATTTTCAAACCCCCAATCCCAAAATTCCTTGGGAGGAACTGCGGTTGCGCGTGCCACAATCCTTGGAACCACTAATAAATAAGGATAATCAACCACCGATCGTGAGTGTGAATGGTTTTGGTCTAGGGGGCACGAATGTTCATGTGATTCTGCAAGGTGTAGAATCCTTGCCAATTGACGCTGCGATCGCTAACCAACCACAACTGTTTTTAATGTCGGCTCGTAGTCCAGAGGCTTTGAAAGCCTTTGCTAAAGCTTATATTGAGTTTTTAACCCAGGATTCTAGCGCCGGAATTTCCTTGGCAGACATTTGCTATACAACTAGTCTGCGCCGCAGCCATCACTCCCACCGTTTGGCAATGGTGGTTGATTCTAAGAAACAACTTGCCGAGCATTTAATGGCTTTTCTTGCACAAGAAAGCCGCCCTTATATGTTTTCTGGCTATGTAGAGCAGCAGGGGAGAAGTCCTCAATTCAAAATTGCAAATTCTGCTAGTGAATGCGCTCAAATGCTGAATTCCTTAGCAGAGCGTTATACCCTAGAAGATTCCATTGATTGGAACGCTCTCTATCCCAATGGTGGTTCTTTTGTGCGTTTGCCGTCCTATCCGTGGCAACGACAGCGTTACTGGCAGGAATCAGAAGCCTCACGGCAAGATAGATTAGGAGAATCTAATAATGTTGAAGCCTCTAGTGTGATTGGCTCTAAGATTGCGGAACAAATTGATATTGTAGAGCAATGGTCAGTAGCAGCAAGTAGCGATAGCACCGATTTATTAAGCACTTACATTCAAGCACAAATTATCCAAGCCTTAGAGTGTGAAGCTGTTCAACTTGATGTCCAAAAGCCACTTAGTAGTATGGGCATCGATTCTCTGATGGCTGTCAGTCTCAGAAATCGCATTGTCACCAATTTAAAGATTGAACTGCCAATCGAACAGTTCATCGCTAGTCCTAGCATTGCGGAATTAGCTCAAGCTTGCCACGAACAATTAATTTTGAAAAATTTGATACCAACTATTCAGATTGCTAATTTTGTTGAGGAAATAGAGGAGTTAACACTTTAGCCTCAGTTCGGTATTGAGACGAGTACAAGCAAAAGCAGATCGGGTTTTGGAGAGGGCTAAATATGGTATTCAATGAATTGTTAACATCAGGTTTGTCAATCAAAAATTTAGTAGAGTTGACGCGTTATCGCGCCGAACAACAGCCCGATCGCCTCGCCTATAGTTTTGTGGTGGATGGAGAACAGGAAGTAATTAATCTCACATATCGAGAACTGGATCTATCGGCACGAGCGATCGCGGTGCAACTGCAAACTGTCAGTGCCAAGCATGAGCGTGTCCTGCTTCTCTACCCGCCTGGTCTCGATTTCATTACCGCCTTCTTTGGCTGCTTATATGCTGGTACGATCGCCGTTCCTGCTTATCCGCCTCGACAAAATCAGTCCATCTCCAGACTGATGGCAATCATGGCAGATGCCCAGGCTAGGGTTGCGCTGACTACAACCTCCCTCCTCACTACCATTGCTACTCAATTTACGCATCATCCAGACCTGACTACAAAACAGATTTTAACTACCGACACCATCGCTAATCAGCAAGCAGAGTTATGGCACGAACCCGTAATCGATCCAAACGCGATCGCATTTTTGCAATACACCTCTGGCTCAACCGGGACGCCGAAGGGGGTTATGGTCAGTCATGGCAACTTACTACACAATTTAGAACTGATTCATCAGCTTTTCCAAACTGCTCCCAACTACTTAGGCGTATCCTGGCTGCCGCCTTATCATGATATGGGCTTAATCGGTGGTATCCTCCAACCCCTCTATGTCGGTTCTTCAATAATTTTGATGTCGCCCGTTGCATTTTTGCAGAAGCCCTATCGTTGGTTAGAAGCAATTTCCCGCTATCAAGCGACGATTAGCGGCGCGCCGAATTTTGCCTATGACTTGTGCGTACAGAAGATTCAGCCAGAACAATTAGTGGGTCTCGATCTGAGCAGTTGGAAAGTTGCTTTCAATGGTGCCGAACCAGTTCGTGCCCAGACCCTAGAGCGATTTGCTACCAAGTTTGAGCCTTACGGCTTTCGCCCTGAAGCTTTTTATCCTTGCTATGGGATGGCTGAAGGCACATTGTTGATTGCCGGGGGAATAAAAGAGTGCTACCCAACAGTGTGTAATGTAGAAAGTGCTGCTCTCGAACAAAACCAAGTTGCGCTGTGTGGAGAGCAACAGCAGCATAGTATAAAGATTGTTGGGCAGGGGAGGACAGGGTTAGGTCAAACAATTGCGATCGCCAATCCGCAATCTTTCAAGAGATGTCCAGATGATACAGTTGGAGAGATTTGGGTTACAGGAGCGAGTATTGCTCAAGGATACTGGCAAAAACCCCAAGAGACGCAAGAAACATTCTATGCCTGTTTAGACGATACAGGCGGGGGTTCGTTTCTGCGAACGGGCGACCTGGGATTTATGCATAATGGTGAATTATTTGTTACCGGGCGACTCAAGGATTTAATTGTGATTCGAGGTCGCAACTACTATCCTCAAGACATTGAACTGACGGTGCAGGAAAGTCATTCAGCTCTCCGGCAAGGCTGTGGAGCAGTGTTTGCCATTGAGGTAGAAGGGGAAGAAAGAATCGTCGTTGCTCAAGAAATCGAGCGAACCTACTTAAGAAAGCTCAATGCAGATGAAGTGATCGCGGCAATTCGCCAAGCGGTGTCACAGGTTCATGAGTTATCAGTTTATGCAGTGTTGCTGCTCAAGACTGCCAGCATTCCCAAAACTTCAAGTGGTAAGATTTCCCGTACTGTTTGCCGCAATGGATTTCAAACAGGGAGTTTGGACATAATTGCTGCTGACATCTTGCCCCAATGGGATGGCAGAGATAGCGAATATAAATTCACAGCAGCAGAACTGTTAGCGATCGCTCCCACAGAAAGACAGCAGCAGTTAGAGTCTTACATTCAAGCAAAACTAGCAAGGGGACTGAAAGTTGACTTGGCGAAACTCCATCCCCAACAACCCTTGCATCAGCTAGGCCTCGACTCCTTGACTGCAATCGAGATTAAACATCAAATCGAAGTCGATCTAGAAGTGAATGTTCCTGTGGTCAAGTTTCTCGAAGGTGTGACGATCAGAAATCTCGCTGCTCAAATTCTCAGACAATTGACTGGAGTCAATTCTCAGCAGCAAGGTGAAAAGCTACCCTTCTTCTGTATTCATCCGGTGATGGGTGTCGCTTCCGTTTATTCCGACCTGGCAGAGTTATTGGGTCAAGAGCAACCTTTCTATGGGCTACAATCTGCGGGGATTACTGGCGAAGGCAAATCAAAAGATTGTATAGAAGACATTGCTGCTGAGTACATCCACGGTATCCAACAGGTACAGCCAGAAGGCCCCTATTGTCTAGGAGGTTGGTCTTTTGGTGCGCTAGTGGCATTTGAAATGGCCCAACAGCTACAGCAAGCAGGACAGACCATTGTCTTACTAGTACTGATTGATACTCCCGCCTTTTGCGACAATCGCACTCAGAATTTCTTCCAGATGGCTAAATTTCTGGTGAATTCCGTGCTTCGCAATCTTGGTCCTTATCTGGATGAAACAGTAGACCACTTTCTGACTGCTGTCGAAGAACGACAACTCACCCAACAGATTGGAACTAAGACCTCAAAGCCATTGCATTTTTTGATTGAGCCAGGAAGTATAGCTAAGGTTGTCGCTCACCAGTCCAGGCTGAGTAAGCTTTTTCAACCAGCTGCGCGACGGCTATTCCAAGTCATGCAAGCTAACAACTCAGCCCTCCTCAAATACAAGCCACAGCCTTATCCAGGTAAAGTTACCCTCTTTCGGACGAGCAAACAAACTGGAAAAAATCCCCAAGATGCAACCCTTGGCTGGAGCGATCTAGCAATCGGAGGAGTTGAGATTCATCAAATTCCGGGAAACCATCTGAATTTAGTTCTCCCGCCCCATGTAGAGGTACTTGCCGAAAAGCTAAAAGCTTGTCTCGATCGCGTGCAGGTTCAAAAGATGGAGGTGTTGTAGATTTTGCCTTTTTTAGCAGTCTTCTATTAGCTTGATAATACTATCAGAAGATTTATAAAAATAAATAATAACCAAATTTTCTAATTTTATTACTGATAGTTATAAAACAGCACTAACTGATATTATCCTATCAAGTCCCTATCTATATTCAGAGAATAAAAGTCAAACATAAGTAGAACGACTTCAAAAAACTAAACTATGTAAAGAAAAATGAAATACCTTAAACTCTTTTTCCTTCTGCCTCCAGCCTAGCTGGCTTCTGCCGATTCCAATAATCAATATTCACACCGACCTACTTATTATGAGTATACCTTTAAAGCTTCGCAGTGGTTTTAGCTTTGATGAAGCGATTTTAATGGCTAAGTTCTCCAAACGAAGTTATGAAATATTTCAAGTCGGAGGAGGCTCTGTTGAAGATGCCGAAGTCCAAGATATCTATAATTCTCTGTATAAGAATGAGGGCTGGAAATTAGTTCATAGCTTGCAGAATAATGAAAATAATATCCGAGGTTTCATTTTTAAACGGGAAGGAAGTAATCAATTTGCGGTGATTTTTCGAGGCACTATTGTTACCGATCGCGGTCAAATTGAATTAACGGATATTTTGACCGATCTCAATTGGTCATTAATTAACTATGGTTCTCTACCAGATACGCGAGTCAAAGTAGCACGGGGATTTTTTGAAGGATTTGAAGCCGTCAAAGATGAACTGGCTGCCTTTTTTCAGGTTCTCTTAGGTCAAATTAATGCTCAAGATTTTGAGATATTTCAAACCTTGAATCCTGGTAAACAAATTGCCATTGCCCATGCCATTGCTGCGGCTGGAGGAATCCGATTCGGACTGGCCTTTGAGCGTCGATTAAAAAAACTAATTTCGGAAGTCTTCTCTTATGATGCGATCGGCAACCTGAATCGAGCCTGGAGTTTTGCCTGCGATGAACTCTTGAACTTTGAAGACATCTCTAGAGAAGTGAGTGAATTCTCGAATACTCGCAGGGCTGGCGCTAGCTTGAGTTCTATATCTAAGATGCCTAAAAAGGCCAGCCGGATTGAGGTTTTCGTGGGCGGTCATAGTTTGGGCGGTGGTTTAGCTCAACTCGGTGCTCTATTCTTAAAACGCCGTTTTAGTTCTTTAGGAGAGTCAGCTTTACGAGTCAAAGTATACACCTTTGGATCTGTGAAAGTTGGCAATCAGCATTTTGCCAATTACTACAACGAACAATTAGGAGAAGGATTTAGTTACCGCGTCGAAAATCAACTGGATCTGTTTACCCTGGTACCCTTTAGCCTTCCTTTCCCTTTAAGTATGGTTGCTGGCAATGGCTTGAGAGTGGGGGAACTTTACTTAGGCAATTACGAACATGTGGGAGAAGTTCATCACGTAATCGGACTGGGAAATCACGGTGTCTCTCTGAATTTTGGGGGAGCAGCAGAATTTATGGGAGGTATTCCTTTCCCTCACAGCTTCGATACCTACATTCAACTGCTGCAAGAAGACAAAAAACGGTGGCATCAGTTGTGGCAACCGATTAGAGGAATTCTCAGCATCTTTTTACAAGAAATGCTCCAGGAACAAGAAGCTGGGATTGTGATGACCACCGAAGAACAAATACGGGGAGTTCAAGAACAGACATCTGAAGAAATTCGGAATCTCAAGCAATCTCTAGACGAACTTAAAAGCGAAATTCAGCGATCGGGGCTGAACTTGAAGAACGAATAAGAACTGGTAACTTTTACTACTTATGATGACCCCTACTGTTACTGCTCGCAATCTTAGTATCTTTGCTGGTCTACTTGCCTTAAGTATCGGGGCTGGATACGTTTTCTTGTTTAAAGTATTTAGCCAGTTACCCGCCAACAACGCCTCGTCATCTTTGCTATCGTTGCCCACTGAAAAAACAAAAGTCCTGGCATTGGGGCGGTTGGAACCAGAGGGGCAGATTACCAAGGTTGCAGTTCCAGTGGGGGCGCAGATTGATAAATTAAAAGTTTCTGAGGGTGATTGGGTTAAAGCCGGACAAGTTTTAGCTTATCTCAAAAGCCATCAAGAAGTTCTAGCTAAACGAAATTTGGTTGCTAGCCAGGTAGAGGAGGTGCAAAAACAGATACAAACAGATAGCTCCCTCAATAAAATTGAGATTAGTCAGGCACAAGCACAGATTAGTCAGATTTCTACTCCTCGTTTGCAAGAAATTAGCTCTCAAGAGGCTGCTATTCGCCGATCGCAAGCAGAATTGCAACAGGCAATTCTCATCCGCGATCGCTATGCAAAACTTTATGCTGAAGGTGCAGTTCCTAAAGAAGATTATGAGATTAGGAAGTTACTGGTTGTACAAACCCAGGAGAATTTAAGTCAAGTCAGAGCCAAGTTAGATCAATTAACCACGGCCCGCACAGAGGATATCAAAGTAGCTCAAGAGAACCTCAAACGCTCAGAGATGAATTTAAAGCGAGTCGCTAGCCATAGTGGGTTGACTTCAGCCATCCAAAATTTAAAATTGGCCCAGGCACAGTTAGAGCAAACTATTATCCGTGCGCCCAAAAACGGCCAAGTCCTGAAGATCTACACCCAGGCTGGGGAAGTGATTTCCGATCGCGGGCTTCTCGCTCTGGGCAACACACGTAATATGTATGTAGTGGCAGAGGTTTTTGAAACAGACGTTAAGTTGATTAAGGTCGAACAGCGAGCAACGATTACCAGTCCGGTTTTTTCGGAAAAAATGACTGGCACTGTCACCAAAATTGGTCAACTGGTGTTCAAAAACGACATTATTGGGGACGATCCGACAGCAAAATCAGATGTCCGAGTGGTAGAAGTGAAAATCCGCTTAGATCGAAGCAAACTTGTCTCCGATCTCAGTAATCTGCAAGTAGATGCCGAGATTGATTTAAATTAATTCGCTAAACGTTTTTCAAAAGGGAACAGAGAACTTAGACCTTAACAATTTTTGCAGATGTCTAAATTATCAGGAGTCAGGGAATGTGACTAAACGTCAGCACCGCAAACACTGGAAAGGCCCCCCGTTGGCATGGCGTAACTTAATGCAGAGTAAAGTTCGCTTAGGCGTGGGAGTTTCAGCCATCAGCTTTGCAGTTTCCTTAGTATTTATGCAACTTGGAACCTTTAGCGGAGTGATGAAGGCAGCGACGCTCCTCTACGACAGCCTCGATTTTGACATTGTATTGATTTCATCCAAGTCGCCGGAGTCCACCTATGTTCCACCCTTTTCCCGACGTTATTTGTATCAGGCGGGAGGGATGAATGGCGTTGCTGCTGCCAGACCACTTTATCTGGCATTTGGCTCGTGGCGCAATGTCGAAACAAAGCGAATACGAGCGCTTTTGGTTTTGGGGTTTAATTATCGAGATGCTGTGTTTCGCGTGCCAGAAGTTTATCAGTCTTTACCAGCCCTGCAACGCCAAGATACCTTGTTAATGAATAGCCTCTCACGTTCTGAATTTGGGCCGAGAGAAGTGGGTCTCAAAAGTGAACTGAGCAGGCGACAAGTTGAGATTGTGGGGCTGTTTAGCTTAAATAACAGCATCCGTGCTGATGGTACTGCGATTGTTAGCGATCAAAATTTTATTCGTCTCAATCCGGGGCGATCGCTGGATGATATAAGTCTGGGTTTGCTGAAAGTTGAGCCTGGTGTAAAGGTTGATGAAGTGGTGCAAAACTTACGCCAAATCATGCCAGCAACGATTAAAGTATTCAGTCGTCAGGAAGCTATGTCCAGAGATCGGGAATATTGGATTAAGTCTACTTCGCTCGGTTATATCATTGGTGTTGCTGTGATTATGGCTTTTCTAGTTGCGACTGCCATTGTGTATCAAGTCCTGAGTTCTGATGTCACTGAACGCTTGCATGAGTACGCAACCTTAAAAGCCATTGGATATACTAATCTGCATTTGTTGACGGTGGTTATTCAGCAAGCGATCGTCCTGGCGACGCTGGGGTTTATTCCCGGTTGCCTTCTGGCTTTGGGGATGTACCATGCCATTTTTCTTGCCACAAGACTACCAGTCGCCATGACTGTTAGCCGGATGTTATTCGTGTTTGCTCTGACGATTGTGACATGTAGTGCGTCTGGATTTGTTGTTGCTCGCAAAGTGTTAGTTGCAGATCCCGCTGATGTTTTCTAGGAAAAAGGTTCGAGTTGCCTTCTTTAAGTTGTCCCTTGCTTGGCGCAACCTGCTCCAGCAACGATCGCAGTTTTTCACAGCATTAGCTGCGATCGCGTTTGCGGTTTTTCTCATGTTTTCTCAACTCGGATTTCAGAATGCAATGTTGAATAGTAACGTTGCGTTTATTCAGGTATTCAATGCTGATTTAATCATGCTCAGTCAGCGACGCTATGTTACCGTTATTGACGAAACTTTTAATCGAAATCGATTATATCAAGTTAGACAATTTGAAGGCGTTGCAGCAGCTTATCCACTTTATATGACTCTTGGTAGTTGGAGACGTTTTGGAACTGCTGAGGAAAGGTCTATCCGAGTGTTTGCATTTAATCTAGACGATCCTGTTTTTCTCTTACCTGAGATCCAAGCAGCTGAACTTGCCCTGAAAATGCCCAACACTCTATTGGCCGATAGCAAGTCTCGCAAAGATTATGGTTCTATGCAACCGGGTTTGACAACTGAGCTTTCAGGTGTCCAAGTCAAAGTAATTGGAACCTTTAAACTGGGTGCTGACTTTGTAACTGATGGTAATTTAATTATCAGCGATCTTAATTTTCTGAGAATCTTTGCAACTAGACCTTCTGGCATTGATTCCAAGCTTCGTTCATCGCTCAACGACGTTGATATTGGTCTAATCAAAGTGACTCCAGGAACGAATAGCGATCGCCTAGAAAAGTTTTTGAATCAATCTTTACCATCTGATATAGTTATTTACACAAAACAACATTTTATTGCCAAAGAACTAGATTATTGGACGCAATCATCTGGAATTGGGGCTATTTTTGGACTAGGAACAATCATCGGTTTTGTGGTTGGTATTGTCGTAGTTTACAACATTATCTATAGTAATGTTGCAGATAATCTACCTCAATATGGTACATTGAAAGCCATTGGCCATTCTAATTTTTATCTTGTCAGTATTGTTTTTCTCCAATCTATCATCCTTTCATTTTTTGGTTTTTTTCCGGGTTTTTGCTTAAGCTTTATTTTTTATCAGTTAATTACTACGGCTACAGGGCTGCAATTAGAGATGAATTTTAACGTTATCAGCTTTGTGCTATGTCTAACGGTTTTAATGTGTGTTATTTCTGGATTGATAGCAACCAGAAAGCTGCAAAAGATAGATCCGGCTGATATTTATTAATGAAAATTTTGAATAGATGTTGATTTAAACTGATGTCTACCCAACCAATTATTCAAATCCAAAACATCAATCATTATTATGGAAAGGGTCAATTACGCAAACAAATATTATTTGATATTTCTCTAAAGATTTATCCTGGAGAAATTGTGATTATGTCTGGCCCCTCCGGGTCTGGGAAGACAACACTGCTGACTTTAATTGGGGGATTGCGTTCTGTTCAGGAAGATAGCCTTCAAGTACTAGGACAGGAGTTAAGCGGAGTGAGTAATCGGTTACTGGAAAATGTCCGTAAGCAGATAGGGTTCATTTTCCAAGCTCATAATTTGTTAGGTTCCCTAACCGCAAACCAAAATGTCCAAATGTCTTTGGTGCTGAATGATGCGATCGCAATGGAAGAAGCACAAGAGCGATCGCAAGCAATATTAGAGCAAGTGGGACTGCAAAAGCACATTCATTCTTATCCACACCAGTTATCGGGCGGACAAAAACAACGAGTGGCGATCGCGCGGGCTTTGGTAAACCGACCCCAACTGATTTTGGCAGATGAACCAACAGCAGCGCTAGACAAAGCCAGTGGTCGAGATGTGGTGGAACTAATGCAAAAACTGGCAAAGCAGCAAAATTGTACCATTTTGCTAGTAACCCATGACAACCGAATTTTAGATATTGCCGATCGGATTGTTCATCTAGAAGATGGCCGTTTAGCATCGCCTACAAAGCAAGCAATTCTAGACATTGAGATTACAACGACCTCATTAGTTAAAGCAAAGAAAGAGGAATTGAGCCGCAAGATCCAAGAATTAACCATCCCTCAATTTTTGAGTTTGCTTCAAAAGCTCAAAGAAGAATTTGAACAAGTTTTGCAAGCAATGGATATTCTCAGTGAGCAAATGCTAGAAGCAAATATTGAGGAAGTCATTAGGGCTTTAGCCTTGAAAATCGCCCAAATCATGGCTGCGGATCGAGCTACGATCTTTGTCGTTGATGAGGTAAAAAATCAGCTCTGGGCTAAGGTTGTCCCCAATAAAAACGAAGAAGCATTAGAAATTTTCCTACCGATGAATGGTAGCATTACTGGTTATGTTGCCACAAAGGGTGAAAGTATGAATGTAACTGATGCTCAGAACGATCCTCGGTTCTATCGAGAAATCGATCAAGTCACTGGATATCATACTCGTAATATCCTTTGCTTACCGATGTTCAATAGCACAAATCGAGTGTTTGCAGTGGTGCTTTTAACCAATAAATTAGGAGATACTTCCTTTGATGCTAATGACGAAAGTCAGTTCTGCGAACTAACTACACCCCTAAGCGTCATATTAGAAGGCAGTCTTTCAGTGCTGGAACAATATCGATCCCGAGTGATTCAGAATTTGCAGTTGTAGAATTGATATAAGGAAAAGATTATGGCTTTCAGTGCCACACTAAAAATTAGCAATGATGTCGCTAAAATCACTTTGTCTGGAGAATTGGATGCCATGACTGCACCGATTTTCAAGATAGAGGTAGAGAAAGCAGTAGCTGAGCATCCAAAACACCTCGTGTTGTTGATGCAAGACTTAGAATATATGGCCAGCGGGGGTCTGCGAGTACTCATTTTTGCCAAACAAACAATAGATGCGGCTGCGGATATTTACATAGTTGCTCCGCAGGAAATGGTATTAGAAACACTCAAAAAAACTGGATTTGATCAAAACGTGCTTATAGTCGATGAATATGTCGCTTCGCTCTCAATACTTCTCGGATAAGCATTAAGTAGTACTGAGAATATTGAAAATGAATGGTTCTTTTGTAACTCCTGTTCCTCAGTGGATTGGTTTCTTGGAAGGAAACTTTGAGCGAGTTTTTTTGGCGGGTGGCGGCGGCATAGAAGCGGGGATGGTGCAAGCTGGTATTCGTCCAGCTATCGCAGTCGAGTTCGACCCAAGTAAACCAGAATTAAGTCAGGCGATCACCAAAACCCATCACCGCAACTTTAGCGAGTACGGCTGTAGAGTCGTCCAGCTAACAGTTCAAGAAGAGCGCGGTATTCATAGGTTTTCCCCGCCGCCCCGACTATCTCCACGCCTCCCCGGTGTGTGCCAACTTCAGTCAAGCCCACACAGCTAAGGCGGGAAAAGGCATTGAAACGGCTAATGATCTGACGGCTGCGCTTGCTGTAGCTGAAGCCATCCGACAGTTAAACCCACATTCCGCACGCAAAAGTGGCACACAGAGAAAGCAGTAAGTAAATCAAGAATATGGGTAAAAATTGAGACAATTAATATCCAGGAGCCAAGTGAGTAGCCAGAATCGGGGTAAAAGTCAAAAAATAAATAAAATTAGCACTCCATAAGCTGCCATCATGAAAAGCTAAAAAAGTTGATGGAATGTAGTGTGAAAATGAATTCGCCCTTGAATATTGATCTCTAAAAATCACTCCTATGTACAACTTGGATGACAGAATATGGTTCAAAGTAACTAAAATATGATTCAATTCGCGTTGATAAGTATTTTTAGGAGACTGTAGTGAAGCAACAAAGCCGTCCTTGTATCACATAGGTCACGCTCCCGCAGGTGAGGCTCAAATGAACGAATTAGAGTTTGAAGATTGGTGTAGACAACAGCAACTAGCAACCCACACCATTGATTTGATTACACAGATAAGGAAATCACCACCCTCACGTCGGGTACAAGGACGAAGCAAGAACGTTTGTGGCGTGTACCCTAGTTCAAAAATGGGGGTCACAATTCAATTCGAGAGCCATACAGTGGAATTGTGGGCGATTTACCTGATGGAACACGACCCACAAGTTTTAGAGTTCTACGACCAGCCACCACCATTCAAAATCCAGTATAAAAATCAAGCAGGGCGTAATATAGGTCACTATCATACCCCTGACTTTTTTGTATTACGTCATGATGGTGCTTGCTGGGAGGAGTGGAAAACAGTTAAGGAACTAGAGAAATTAGCACAAAAATATCCTGGGCGTTATCAAAAAACAGCAGTGTGAAAATGAAGCTTTAATCGATTGGGTAAATCAACAACATTTGGCAGATCCATTAACCTGTTTAGGTGATGGACATCCAGGAATTTGGAAAAGAATTCGCCAATTTAATTGTCCTAGAGAAAGACGGGAGATTTTAGATTGGTTTGATCTCGTTGAAAATCTACATAAAGTAGGTGGTTCTCTCAAGCGACTCAAAGCTGCGGAAACTTTTCTTCTGTCTTGGAAAAGTTGATGAAACTCTCGCTCTCATCTCTCCACTTCAAGCTAAAAAAGCTCAAAATTTCTGCCAGTATTTGGAAACTCATCGGCATCGAATTGTCAATTATGAGTATTATCAAGCCGAAGGTATTTGTTCGATTGGTTCTGGTGCTGTCGAGTCTACTATCAAACAGATAGATCGACGATTAAAAATTTCTGGAGCGCAATGGGATGAATATAATGTCCCTCAAGTTCTCAAGCATCGCTGCGCTTATCTTAATGACCAGCTTTAGAACCTGTTTAGTTCGTTTGTTCTAACAAAGTTGACATGCTCCCGAATTGATTTCTTCCTCTATTTTCATTGATTCTGCCACTCTTCAATAGTTCATGTGTTCTAGCAAAGTTGACATGCTCCCGTACGGTACTCTCTCCAGTATTCTAATGTCATCAACAATTGGTCTTCTAAGCTGAATTTACCCGGTCGTCCTGTTTTCTGTTTTGTTCGATGAAGCGATCGCACTACCTCTACCATTTTGCTAAAAGTATCTGGACGTACACCACACAAGCGTTTCAAGTCTTCTGGCTTCAGGCTCTTTACCTGGAAAGTAGGTCATAGATGCTACCCAACTCTAACCTACTTGTCCCACGTATGTGGGACTTTTGCAAGAGGTCTATTGGATTGGCAGGTTGCACCTTTACTGCGAGTTGTGCTGCTGCAATCGGGGGCTGAATCCGAACTGATGATTATTTGCCATCATGCGATCGCAGATGGGCTATCTGGCGTTTATCTGATGCGAGATATTCTCCAAGGGTTAGGAGGCAAAATATTTGAGCGATCAGACTTTTCTGCGGCATTATCGCTCGAATCAGCCATTCCTGGCATCGCACCCTCAAAAGAAGCAACCGCTAAGCCCAAAGACTATCTACCACCCCCGTCTCGTCCTCCCCAACCTCACATTCACACCGTTGTCCTCTCTCCCGAACTCACCCAGCAACTGATCCAACGCAGTCGAGCCGAACACACAACCGTACACGGTGCAATCAGTGCGGCGTTCTTGCTCGCGCTGACTCAGCAAGACGTTAAACTCAGCGATGTGATGCAATGTTCACATCCTGTCAATGCACGATCGCAGCTATCTTTACCGATGCCAGATGCAGTTGGGCTGTATGTTTGTTTGCGGATGACGACTCATTCCCTTGAGGCGGATTCCACATTTTGGGACGTTGCCCGATCGGTCAAATCTCAACTCTCACAAATCGACACTGCCCAGCAGTTAGTCGAGGAGCGCCAACTTCGACAACCCATGATGGCGAATCTCACCGATGCCGCCGCCTTTGTTGAAGAAGTGCGATCGCAATATCTCTGTCAACTGACCGTCACAAATCTCGGTCGCATCGATATGGCTCAACAATACGGCAATATTCGGATTGAAGCACTCCATGTCCCTATTCCCGCGTCAGGTGTGGATCTAGGGCAAATTGTGGGAGTTGCGACCTTGGGCGATCGCCTCGCCCTCACGCTTTCATCTACACCACTGATTGATGTGGATCGGGCCCAGAGCGATCGGGCTGCAACTGCCTTTTTATCGGCAGGAGTGAAGCTTTTAGAACTTGCAGTAGTACAGGAAGTTGCATCCGAAGTTGCTTAGTGCACATAACGTAACATTCTGAAGTTACAATCTTTTGCATTTCATTAGTCACAAATTCGCGCTTCACCATAAGAATTTGACAAATCATTGTAAGAATCTGAAAGAAGTTGGGCAATGGAAGTCATTACGATTTAGATAGAAAGAACAAAGACAATTCCACCCAGACAGTATCGCAAATAGAGCAATATACAACTGCCAAAGACTTGTACCACACAGATTGGAGTTGCTACAAACCCAATTGCGATCGCCTATGGCGGGCGGGTACGCCATTGCGACAGTCACATTAATATTGGAGATTAAGTCATGAACCAAACAGCAGATTTTTTCGTTCGTAGCGCAGTCCCGGAAACGACCCGATCTTATATGGGCGGTCTGTTGACTTTTCTCGCAACGTCTGCCGAGACCGGAAACCGCTCCTTTCTTCTAGAGGTGCGGACGGTACCGGGAGCCGAGCCACCGCCCAGCATGGAAATCCCGGCAAACGCAACCACTTACGCGGACTCTGATCCTACTGCCGCGTTAGCGTTCGCGCAGCGTCTCGAAGAGAAGCTTAACGAAGTTATCGCGCTGGCTGCCAAGTACGGAGTCAAGATGCTGACCCCAGAAGAAACGGCGGAACTTTTGCCACACTACCCTGGCTTCGGGGTGCCGCGACTTTGATAAATCAGCGATAAGGAGAAACGATGACAATTACGCCTAGTCAGAACAGGACTTTGTTCAACGAGCTTGCAGCACTGCTCACAGGGCAGCTTGTTCTGCATGAGGACGCTGGTTATGAACAAGTGCGCCAACTCTGGAATGGCAGAGTGAAAACCCGACCCGCCGCGATCGCTCGTTGTTTAACTGTGGAAGATGTCATTCATACCGTTCGCTGGACGCGGGCACACGGTCTGCCACTCTCGGTTCGAGGGGGAGGACACGACTTTGCCGGACGAGCGCTGGCTCAGAATGGTATCACGATCGATTTGTCCCAGATGAAAGCTGTCACCATTGATCCAGACAAGCGCACAGCCCATGTTCAAGGTGGAGCAACAGCAGGCGACCTGATTGAGGCAGCAGAGAAATATGGGTTGGCGACCACTACAGGAACCGCCTCCCTTGGGATGTCTGGATTTACCCTGGGAGGAAGCTACAGTCCTCTGACAGGGGCTTATGGACTGGGTGCTGATAATCTGCTGTCCGCACAGGTCGTCACTGCTGATGGACAGCTTGTCAACGCGAATGCTGAGGAACATGCAGACCTGTTTTGGGGACTGCGCGGCGGCGGCGGCAACTTTGGCGTTGTCGTTTCCCTGGAGTTTCGCCTGCATCCCCTGACAACAGTGCTATCGGGTATGTTGCTCTATCCTCTGGAGCAAGCCAGAGCAGTGTTTTGCCAGTTCAATGAGTTCATCGCCACAGCACCCGATGAATTGACGATTCAATTTGGGTTCATCCAAACGCCAGAGGGTCAGACGGTTTTGTTGCTCTCACCGACATATTGTGGTGCACTTGAAGCCGGTGAGCAGGCGATCGCTCCTCTGCGGACATTTGGCACACTGCTGGTTGATCAGGTGCAACCCGTCACCTATAATGCTCTGATTCATCGAGCAGAGATCGCCCCGAAAGGTCGCCACTACTACACTCAAACCCAGTCGCTTAATGGTCTTCAGACCGAGGCTATCGAGGTGCTGATCGAGCAGGGACTGCCATTTTCTTGCCCATTTTCGATCATCGGACTCATTAACTTTCATGGAGCCGCGAGTTGCGTAGGTACCTCTGAGACTGCTTTTGCGCTGCGTCAGGATCATCTGCTGGTTAACCCTCTTTTATCACTCTCGACAAAGTATAATTAGGAGCGATCGCAAAAACA
>NZ_JAVRBM010000054.1:0-59533 GCF_034531255.1 Nostoc sp. ChiQUE01b
ACATTGGTACTACCAATTTGCGATCGCCCTGTGCCAGTTGCGTAAGTCCTGTTTAGGAGGAATTTGTTGGGTCAATACGCCAATTAGCATGATTTGTAAAATTTTAGCAGGATTTAATATAGAAAAAATACGGTGCGATTGCTAAGTTATAGCTACTGAGGTATCAGAAAAAGAAATACAAGTGCCCTCAGTTAGCTGCGTTCCTAATTACAAAAGTGGAGATTAAATTTGCTACTAAATTTGGTCACGCTATGGTTCAAATCACAGCTACGGTTAAAAGCATTTGTGGGGTTATGCCAAGTGATGAAAACAAGGCATAACCATGAAAAAAGCCTCCTAAATTAGAGGCTTAGAGGTGTATCTGTGGGGTAGGCTTAAGGTTGATATAAGTAAAGTGCTGATTGAATTTTGAGACAGTCGTTATTAGTATAAATACTGCTATAGGATTAAAAGTTTTATTATGTTCCTTTTGTTATTGCTTCCCTTGATTCCCTTGATTCCCCTAGTTGTCTTGAGTTATAAATTTTACCAAATCCGCCAAAAAACAAAAGAGAATATTCAAGAAATAGAAGAACTAAAAGAAAAGCAAAAACAAACACAAAAAGCACAAGAAGCACAAGAAGCACAAAAAAAATTAGATGAACTGAAACAAAAAGATGAAAAAAATAAAAAGGAAAGTGACTCCACTTCATTTGCAGTGAAAACTGCAGCGATAACAGCTGGATTGGGTGCAATTAGTAGTATAATATCTGGTACAATAGTGAATGTTGTTGGATATAACATATCTCATCCTGTAGCTGAAAAGGAAAATGCAATTTCATGTCCTAACGAACCATTGAAAGGCGTTGTAGCAGGTAGCGAAAATCGTAAACATAAACATGTAATTGCTGATACAAAATGGGGATATTGGAAACCTGAAAAAGGATACACATGGAAGACCAACAATAATCAATGTGATCTTGAAGTAGAAAAAGAGTAATAATAACTGTAACCTTCAAGTAGTAAAATAGTATCCTTATAGTCTTCATTTGGCTATGCATTAGTCACATCTTTGTTAGGGACTTCCAACAAATAAATAAAGTATAAAGCCCCTGAACCGGCTGTAAATACAGATATTCATCAAATGATCAGCTACGCCAACACAACAAAATGCAAGCAAGCCTTTTTGATATACCCCAAAGACTTGATACAGCCACTAGATATTAAAAGCGATCAAATCCGAGTCCGCAGCCTTACTTTTTCCCTAGATGATAATCTTGATCGCGCGGGTTAAACCTTCTTAAAAAACCTTTTTCTTTTCTCCTAATCCCCTCAGAATTCACACTGATAATTAGTAAAGGGGATAGATGACATTCGCTTGCTGCGAAGCACCCATCCCCGAATAGCTGCCCAGATCATGAACCTGGAATCTATAGTCCGGTATCTAATAATCCCAGTATCGGCCGCGATATATTGATTGTCACTGGGATAGATACTGATTTACGAAATACCTACGAAAAGATTGTTACACAATTACTCTTATTCACCCTTACTTCCGCCTCCCATCGCTAACAGCGCCGTTCCATAAGCTGCTTCTGTGTACACTGACGCTACTACAGGAACCTGCAAATGACGCGCCCTAATCGCAGTCCAAATATCATTGGCCGCGCCACCGCCAGCAGTATAAACACGACTCAATTTATCTGCGCCTATTTGCTGTAATAATTCATACCCTCGTGCTTCTATGCGGGCAATGCTTTCTAACAACCCATGCAAAAATTCCACTGGGTTATCTGGGCGTGGTGACAATCGTGGCGGTAGATTGGGATTATTAATCGGAAAGCGATCGCCTACTTTCAACAATGGATAATAATCTAATTCGCTAGCTTTTGATGCATCAATTTCCCGGCTAAGGCTTTCTAACTCAGCGTTCGTAAAAAATTGCTGTAGTACTGCACCCCCAGTATTAGAAGCACCCCCAGTCAGCCACAAATTACCCAAGCGATGGCTGTAAATCCCGTATTGTGCATCTTCTTGACGGGTATGACTTAATAACTTTAGTACCAATGTTGAACCAAGGGAAGTCACGGCATCACCAGGTAATTTTGCCCCACTGGCAATAAAAGCGGCAATACTATCAGTTGTACCAGCACATACCAAACAATCACGCCGGAAATGAAACTTATCCGCAATTTCAGGGCGCAATTCGGCAATTGGAGTACCAGGAGTTAAAACTTTGGGTAACTGAATCGGTATTTGCAAATTTTCTAACCATTCTGGGTATTTCAACTCTTCTACGTCATAACCCAGCTTTAAAGCATTATGGTAATCGCTAATACCCAACTGTCCATGTAGGAGAAACGCCAGCCAATCTGCTTGATGCAGGAAATATCTAGCTTCACTAAAAGAGGGTAATTGCCTCATCCACAAAAGTTTGGCCAGGCTGGAGGTGGCACTCAACACGGTATGATTGGGGGGTGCGATACTCTTCAAATGCTCTAGCACCAATGATCCCCGCGCATCGTTATACAGCAATGGTGCATCTGTTGGATTGCCAACAGCATCGACCAGCAAGACGGTGGAAGAAGTACCATTAATTGCGATCGCTTTAATTTCTCGCCGTAAGTGGTCAGGTATTTGTTCCACCAACGCAAACAAAGCCTCCTGCCAAATTTTTGGTGTAACGGCATCTGATGAGTCATGGAAAGGATATCGCACCTCTGCCTGAATACAAGAGGCTTCCTCGTCAATCACCACACCGCGTCCGCCAGATGTGCCGAAGTCGATGCCCAGATATAAATTCATAATTTTTATAAATTTTTTTAATGGAGAATAAATAAGAACTACTGACTAATAACTGCTTTTGTTGCATCTTGTAACAAGATATTCCACAATTCTGGCAAAACAAGGAAAAGTAGTAAACGAACTGTTCAAAATCTATTCAGGTTAGGAGGTTTTCAGCCATGCCTATCTTAGATACTCTGTACATTGCTCAGGTGTCTACTCTCTCAGATGCTCAAGTCTACATCGCTCTAGTTGTAGCCTTGATCCCAGGAGTTCTAGCTTGGCGATTAGCCACAGAACTTTACAAATAACGTTCCGATGTGACACAGTTAAAAAGCTAATAATCCTGGCAGTACGGGGTGCAATTTCCAAAAACTTGTGGTTTTATGCCATAAGTAGCTAGAAATCTTGCACTTACGTAAGCCAGGTTATTTTTTAACTGGTACAACACTTGTAGCTATTTCAAAAAAATGAAGTAATATGACAGCTAAATCAAACATTCAGGAGTGCTTCCCTTCACTAAGCGAGGTTATCTTTTAGCATCATGAACGCGATTCAACCCTCCAGACCACCGTTACAACCTATACAAAAACGTCGAGCCATTTCTCGACCAAAACGGCATCTTCGTCAACGTTCTTACCAGATGATGGCACTGGAAAGCACAGCCAAAATAGCGGTGAATCTTGTGATTACAGCCGTTGCAGCATCTGCTTTAACACAACTCTTGCCTTATCATTGGTTACAGCAAGAAAAATTGCGAGAAATGAGTACTGAAGTCAAGCTGATGGAAGGACATGTCAATGGTTTACAGGCAGAATTTAGCCGTAACTTTGATCCGCAAGAAGCTAAAATTATTAGACAACGACAAGGATACCGATTCGATCCCAGCCAGCGTCAGATCGTGTTGATGAATCGAGATCGCCGAGAAGATGAGCAAACAGACTCATCACCCTAAGAAAAATGGCGAATTTGGGATTATTGAGGTTTATTGTGATTCAGTTACGTATAAACTGGGTGTTAATTTATATTATTGTTAACAAGTAATGAGCTAATTTTTGAATAGCTATGTAGTTATCATCTATTAGTCATTAGCGATACAGGGTCGCTTCTCTACGAGACGCTGCACGAACGCTCCAATTAAAAATTCAAAATGAAGAATTTACTAAGAATTACCAATTAGGACGCTGATTGAGATAGTAGCTCGTCTAGCCGATTTTCGAGTTGTAAACGCAAGCGACAACTAGTAATATCCTTATTGTTGTCAAGAGAGGGCAGTTTAGTAAGGGCACGACGATAATCAGCGATCGCACAATTCCAATCACCCCAAAGATGGTAAGTCCTGCCGCGTTCAGCCCAGATATGACCTTCTAGTTGACCGAAAAGTAGTGCTACCTCAAAATTATCAATTGCCTCCTCATATTGCCCCAAATCACGCCAGGTAATGCCTCGGTTAATCCACGCCCGGATATGGCGAGGATTGAAATCAATCGCTCGATCGTAATCAGCAAGTGCTGTTGTTAATTCTCCACAAGCAGCGTAGTAATTTGCTCGGTTATTATAAGCACTAGCTAAATAGGGATTAAGCTTGAGGGCGGTGTTATAGTCAGAAAGCGCTTTTTGCCTTTCACCACTTTGGAAATAAATTAACCCTCGGTTGTTGTAATCAACGGCATTATGGGGATGGCGGCAGATTAATTGGGTTAAAAGTGCGATCGCCTCAGTATAATCTCCTAATTGAGCCAACTTTAAAGCACAAGAGCGTAAATAGCGATCGCCTAAAACAGATTCGCCACCGTCATTTTTTCTCTGTGCTTGAGCTTTATGTGTAATATTTGAAACAATTTTATCTTTGTTACTTTGCTGATCACCGTCAGCTAAGAATGAGTGAATATTCATTTTATATACATTAAATCTCTGCTTTGTGGAATCAAATTCTAGTTTTTGTCCGCTAGTGGTTTTACCACTATGTTTATTTTTAAAGTATTTAGGGTTACATAAAAGCAATCTCAAGAGAGAACTTAACCTAGCCGCATAAGAGAAATCTACGCCCTAAATAAACAATTGATCCTCAAACCTAATCATGAATACTTCATCCCCAGGGTGAATTCCAGAAATAGCAGATGTCAATCTCAAAGACTAGCACCGCAAGGTGGAAGTCAAAAATCAAAAATCAAAAATCAAAAGTATTATGTAATAAGCTCTTTAGGGATTTTAAATGGTTGCTCTATTTCCACCGTGGCGTACTAGTCAAGTAGTAAGAGCGACAAATTGGTAGAATGCCAACAAGCCGTTCATTCAAGAGGGGAGCAGGGGAGGCAGGGGGAGATGAGGGGTGACAAAGAAGAATTATTAAACAAGTTTCTTTCTTCCTTGTCTCTTTCCAATGCCCAATGCCCAATGCCCAATGCCCCATGCCCATTTTAAATTTTGAGAAATTTTCCGATGACAACCGCAATTTTCTATCCCAATGCCCCTGATTTAGCAACCGATGATTACATTGTGATCGGCTTGGCAACCTGCTTCGTCAAAGAAGATGGAGAAGTTTATCAAATCGAAGTTATAGAACCGATTCCCTCAGCGGCTTTGGAAGCGCTTTTAAAGGGCATTCCTACCTCCTATAAGCTGGCTCAAGCCACAACTTTAGGATCTGTGCTGGATGGCGATTCACAACTGCTGCCAGATGGCTTTCCAGAGTCTGCTCAGTTTGGAGAGGAATTTGTGCCACGGGTATTTGCAGCAGCTCGTACCTACAAGCGTCGTGAATCTGCAAAATCTCTGATTCCATTAGGTACAAACTACACTGAATTTAAATATTCCATTGAGCGCAAGCGAGTGTTAAACGCCGCTAGAGTTGTCACCAAAGAAGACAACGTTAAACAGCATTCTCACACTCACAAAGTTCTTTAAGTAATTATGCTAAAACTTTACGGTGGCGCTCGTAGTCGAGCGTCAATTGTCCACTGGTATTTAGAGGAATTAGGAATTCCCTACGAATTCGTCAAGCTTGATATGCAATCGGGTGAACATCTCCAGCCTGCATATTTGGCAATTAACCCATTTGGTAAAGTGCCAGCAATTGTTGATGGGGATTTTCAGCTTTGGGAATCTGGGGCAATTTTGCTGTATCTTGCCGATAAGTACAGTAAAACTCCACTTTCACTCCAAGAACGTGCTGTATTTTCCCAGTGGGTGGTGTTTGCCAATGCTACCCTTGGCCCAGGGATTTTTGGAGAAGAAAATCGGGAGCGGGAAATGCCCCGCTTGTTGACTCCGTTAAATGAAATTTTCAGTAGGCAACCTTTTTTACATGGTAATGAGTTCACTGTTGCTGATGTGGCAGTGGGGTCTATTCTGAATTATGTTCCCATGATACTGAAGCTAGACCTCAGCCCCTATCCAGCGGTGTTGAACTATATGAAGCAGTTATCTGAGCGTCCGGCATTTCAAAGAAGTATTGGCGGACGGGCTTAAGATAATTCGTAATGACGCTCGATGACTCGCTACCGCTTCGCTAACGTAATTCGTAATTGAATTTTTAACTACGAATTACGAATCTTTTAACGATAATTTATAAATTGCAAAGCAACTGGGTAGTCTTCTTGTTTTAGCCGCTGCATGACAACTTGCAAGTCATCTTTAGATTTGGCAGAAACCCGCACAGCATCCCCTTGAATTGAGGCTTGTACCTTTTTGAATTCGTCGCGAATCAATTTGGAAATTTGTTTGGCGATTTCCTGACTGATGCCTTTTTTGAGTTTGATTTCTTGACGCACACGATTACCACTGGCTGATTCAACTTTGCCAAAATCAAAGATTTTCTGGGAGAGGTTACGCTTGGCGGCTTTTTCTCGCAGAATGGTGTGTACAGAGTCTAAGGTAAACTCGCTGTCAGTATTAACGTTAATGCTTTCTTCGACTAACTCGACAGTAGTTTCAGTGTCTTTGAGGTCATAACGACCTTTGATGTCTCGTACAACTTGATCGACAGCGTTAACCAACTCTTGTCGGTCAAAGTCGCTCACAACGTCAAAGGAAAAAGTAGAAGCCATAAAACATTTTAGATTTTAGATTTTGGATTTTGGATTGGGTGTTGGATATCTGGATATTGGGAAAACTTTCCCCAGTCCCCAGCGATACACTGAAGCTCTGTCGTTGGGACAGCCTAAGAAGAGAAGTGTCCCCAGTCCCCATTACCCCTTATCCCCAGAGGGGGCCCCACCATCGCCAATTAACTAGTCGCTTGGATGATGCTCAAGAAAAAGAGAGTAGCAGAGCCAAGGATGCCAATGGCAAACATGAGCGAGCCTCTTTCAGAGGAGCTACGCTAACGCAAAAGGAGTATATTCAAAATTTGACGCTCCCCGCATTCCGCTACGCTTCATACGAGGATTCTTGCTTCACTGAGCAACCTTGCCTAGACTTGTTACCAAATCTGGGTAGAGGGTCATCTCTCCACAAGCGTTAAAAGTTTCCGTCCGCCCGACGGTACTTAAATCGTAATTAGTTTGTTTCAAGGCTTTTTTTAACACATTCAAAGCGGCATTATGATCTCTATCCAAAATACACCCACACTTACAAATATGAGTACAGACAGAGAGAGATTTTTTCACAAGTTCACCGCAAGACGAGCAATTTTGACTAGTGAATTTTGGTTCTACTGGTACAACAACTCTCGAATATATCTTGCCAAAATACTCTAACCATTGTGTGAACAATGACCATGAAACATCACTAATTGATTTCGCAAGCTTACTATTTTTAACCAGATTCCTCACTTGTAGTTTTTCGTAAGCCACAAGGTCGTTAGACCTTACTACGCATAACGCTTGTTTAATCGCATTATCTTTACGCTGACGTGACACTTTCAAGTGCTTTCTACCAAGACGGTTTATAGCTTTCTTGCGATTATTAGATCCCTTCTTTTTACGACTAACTGTTTTTTGAAGGCGTTTTAAAGCCTTCTCAGATTTTCGTAAATATCTAGAATTTTCTACTGTGTTTCCTTGTGAATCAGTATAAAAATGATTTAGTCCTACATCTAAACCTATAGTTTTACCTGTAGGCTGAGTATCTACATTACGTCCGGCATCTACACAAAATTGGACGTAATAGCCATCTGAACGCTTAACTATTCTGACTCGCTTGATTTGCTTGATTTGGTAAAAATGTAAATCCCAAGTTCCGATTAACTTCAGTTGACCAATATTACATTTATCTGTGAATTTAATGCGTTTCCGGTCATCTGAAAGTTTCCAACCGCTTAGTTTATATTCCACTGAGCGATTACTCTTCTGAAACTTTGGATACCCTTTTAACCCTTGAATTTTAGCTTTGCCCTTTGGGTTCGCCAGTCCAACGCCAGTCGCTCCTGGGGGATACCCCGATGACCGCGCTGGCTCCTCTTTGTTGAAACAACAAGACCGGGCTGGCTCACAGTCATCAAAAAATTTTTTGATAGCGAAAGCAGTTCTTTCTGCTGCTGCTTGTCTTGCTGAAGAATTTAATTTATTAGCAAAGTCAAACTCTTTAGCTACGTGTGCAGTATGTTTATTCAAATCGTAAGGTTTAACATTTTTATTGTCCATCCAA
Source organism: Nostoc sp. ChiQUE01b (assembly GCF_034531255.1). Lineage (NCBI taxonomy): Bacteria > Bacillati > Cyanobacteriota > Cyanophyceae > Nostocales > Nostocaceae > Nostoc > Nostoc sp. ChiQUE01b. Next base: position 8,353 of record NZ_JAVRBM010000054.1, read on the forward strand.
AACCGCAAACACTTGTTACGAATGAATTTAGTAATTCGTAACGCTTCATCTATCTGTTGATATTGTCGAAGAGTGCCTTTAGCTTTGAACTCAAAAACAATCATTGTTTTTACCTTATCGACCTGGAAGTATCATACAGTATTTTAGGGAGTAACACAATCCCTAAAATTATTAAATACTCAACTACCCCTCTTACTGTTCTTGTAACGCACATCCGACTTTCAAGGGATGTCCTCTCCATTACTGCCGACAGGGTTCCCATGAAAAATTTTTAGAAGAAAAATTTTTCATGGATTCCTGAATCCCTAAGTTCCACTAAGTTTCACTTGGGGTCTTCCCGGCAAAAAAGAGATAAAAAATCGAGTACAAAAAAATTATCATTACTTATTAGTTATTGTTTATTAGTCATCAGTCATCGGTCATTAGTCAAATACAAAGGACAAATGACAAATGACAAATGACTAATCAAAGTAGAAAAGCGTCACCACTTTTCTTTGTTCTTCTGCATCCTGACAAGTTTGTAATAGGGTGCGACTATCGTGAAACGCAAAGCAGATTAGTTGCTGGCAACGAGAGACAATCTCCTTGTTGCACAAGTAACTAGCTTCTGCCAGAGACAGATTATCATTACTGGGATTTTCGACTAGATGCATTACCTGTTCTAGTTGCTGGCGCGATTCTAAAGGCTGGCGTTCCAGGCTTTGGGGTAGAATCACTGTCAACAAATTTGCATCAGCTCGGGTTGCTCCCTTGATAGCAGCTGAATTTGTACCTGTAGCACCAGAAGTGATGATGCGATTACCCGATAAAACTAGGGCATAAGTCATCATTTCAATAAGATTCTGATGCGTAATCGGGACGTGACGAGAACCCAGCAAGGCAATTCTTTTAGAACCCGTCTGCTGGATTGTCGCCAGTTCTTGGGCTAATGTATCGAGGTTAATAAGGTCTGTTGATTGGCTCAAAGATGGAGATAATCAGACTAAACGACCCAGATATTTTACCAAACAGCGTGTAGATACGAGGAAAACTTAAGTTAGACATTGCGACTAATTTTCAATTCTTTGGTTCAGTAACTCCATTATTTGGGAACACCAGGCTAGCCAATGTGTTTCATAACTAATGCCATTTAGAAGAGTTAAGTACTGAAATTTGCCTGATTCTGGTAGTTCTTGCAGATTCTGAAAGTAACGCTGTTCTAAGTTATGGTACGTAGACAATTTTTTTTGATGGGCTTTTTGGTGATGTTCTAGCTCTGCCAAAATAATTTGCTTAGGAATAACATGACCAGCAAAAATTTTAACTAGTAAATCATCTTTAATCGGTGTGGGTTCACAAGGTTGAGTAATCCACTCTTTGAGATGCTGTTCTCCCAAATCTGTAACGCTGTAGAGCCTTTTATCTGGCCGTCCGGTTTGAAGAATCGACTCGGAACTGATCCATCCTTGATCTTCGAGCTTTGACAACTCCCGATAAATCTGCTGGTGACTTGCTGACCAGAAAAAGCCTACAGAGCTATCGAATCGTTTTGCTAAATCATACCCACTACAGGATGCGTCAACCAGAGCCGCTAATATTGCGTGCGCTAATGCCATAATTTTTAATTCACTACTTGACTTATGCAATTAATTGCATAAAATATTAATATGCAATTAGTTGCATATTAACTTAACCAACAAGGAGTGATAAATGCCTCAAGTAATACCGGGACGATTTACAGCCGAGATTAATGAACCCTTTGTTGTGTTTCTGATTGGGATGCGAATTAATAAATTATTCGCTTTTTCCAAATGGATTCCTATAGCTATGGCAATGTCGCCCATGCTACGAAGCCTGAATCAGAATCCCGAAAAAGGATTTTTAGGAGGAGAAAGATTTATCTACCCGCGAGGGGTAGGACTGATTCAGTATTGGCGATCGTTCGAGGATTTGGAGCGTTTTGCTAGAAATCCAGCCGATGCACATTTAAAAGCTTGGCAAAGGTTTAATCAAGCCATTGGTGCTGATGGCAGTGTCGGCATTTGGCACGAAACCTATTTAATTGAACCGGGAAGATATGAGGCGATTTATGGAAATATGCCTGTCTTTGGATTAGCTGCTGCAACTAAGCATGTCCCAGCTATGGGGCGGAAGGAAACAGCACGCCGTCGCCTGGGAGGTGACGGCGAACCAGCTGTACCATCACCAGCAATACAGCCTCCTAACTGATAACTGAGCATAGATGCTCTTAATTGTCAAGGTTGATGAATCTAAGATAATGCCGCAGCCGGAGTTAAACCTAGTTTAGATAACAGGCGGTCAATGTCAAAATGCTTAGACATCAGCTGGCGAATGAACTGAACCTTAATCGGCTCATGGAGGCGGACTTGCCCGAAAGTGCGATCAACAATTTCTACAGTGGTGAGGGTGTCTAAGTCAACAGATAAAATGGGGATTTCTAGTTCTTCAGCGCGACTGAGAATGAACGGTGGGGGTGGTAGTTGCCCAGTGAGAATTAAACATTGGGTAGAAGTTTCCAAAGCCGCTTGCTGAATTTCCACCCGATCGCCTCCTGTCACCACTGCCATATTCCGGCGTTTGCGGAAGTATTTTACAGCTGAATTGACATTCATCGCTCCAATTGCCAGACTTTCTACTAACAAATCCATCCGATCGTTGCGGCAGAGAACATCAGCCTTTAACTGCTTGACTAGTTCGCCAACACTGACGCTGCGGAGCAAATCGCTATTCGGCAGCATTGCTAGCACTGGAATCCCCTGCTGTTCCAAAAATGGGCGCAAAAGAGTATCAACTGTTTCTAGTTGAGTGACAGGAATATCATTGATGACAACTCCAATCAAGCGATCGCCCACACGCCCTTTAACAGCCAATAGCGCCTCAACCGAAAGCAACGATTTATAGCGGGCTACTAACAGCACACCAGCATCCAATACTTCAGCCATTTGCAGTAAAGACAAGTCAAACAAACTGCCTTCAGACAAATTACCAGGCCCCTCCAGTAACACCAAATCTCCTTGAGACTTATGTAAATATTGCTGTATTAGGGACTGCTGATAATTGGTTTTGTCTTCCCCCTGCAAGCGCTTTTGCACATTTGGTTCATCCAAAGCCAGCATTGTAGGTGCAACGCGGTTTTCCGGCAAATTGAGGCTAAGAGCGATAAACTGGACATCTTCCTCAATTACGGTTCCACTAGACGAATTGAAAGACGTACCGAGTGGTTTACCGTAGGTAATATCCAGACCTTTTTGCTGTAGCTGATCAGACAAACCCAGAACAGTTGCAGATTTACCGCTGTAATTCTCGGTCGATCCAATCAGCAAATATTTAGGGAATTTTGGCACACATGCACTCCTAATTTCAAAAGTCAGAAGAACCCAGCTAGGTGTTTCCTAATTCTAGTTCCTTCTGGCAAAAGCCTCTCGCTCTCACAAATTAAGCTTTCCCAGAATTACCTTCTGATTGAACAAGCAGGCCAGAGATGAGAGTGTATTGCATACAAACGAGCGTAGGCGTAGCCCGTCGTAGACATCGCTATATGGAGACTAAGACTTAAGTTTCAGGCTCATAGCCTAAGTCTGTTCAAACTGATAGATATCTTGTAGCATTCTCGATTAGCACGATCGCCCACCCAAAAATCAATTTCTCTTTCTTGTAGCTCAATTTTACTAAGCATGGAATCATATCATGTCCGGTTAAAGACTTATCATTAAGAAGGCAGGGGGTAGGGGGAGAAAAAATTTTCAGATTTTTGCACAGATGCAAGAATCATAACTAATCAGCCGGACATGATATCAAACCCTTGTTCAATCTTTTTTAGAAGACTTGAGCTATTAGCCTCAGAATTCATTCTAAGGCGGTTGTTGGGACTGGTGCAAGAATCAGTTCAAACGGACTCAATTGAGTGAGTTTGAGCGTTTTTATTGACTTATCTTACACTGCGATCTATGTTGTCTGTATTTTTATCGTAAAATTGCGTTTCTAGATATAAATTTTAAGTAAATATAAACTTGTCAATATAATCTTGAGTAATTTTTTAATTTATGACTAATCTTGTTGACTTATATTATTTTAATATGGCACTATAAGCACACAACTATCCCAACTTAAACATTTATAAACTTGACAGGTTATAAATAAAATTTAGCGAGTTTAAAGGATTGTATTATTCGCACAGTTGAAATCTGCTGATGGTACTTCATTACTAAGACGTGCTGGAGTAGAAGTATTTTTGAAATCCGATATTTCCGTTTGAAGCAATGCTCTGAAATCTTTTTGTTTGAGATGGCAAGATTGTTTTGATTTATGGGTTTTATAAAGATTGAAATTAAGCAGATTTTTTGTAAATGAATTTTAATTAAAAAAAAGGTAAAAATGAAAAAAAGTATTATGGAAATTAATTCTGTAAAAAATCAATTTATAATTAATCTTTACCAAGAACTTCAAGATAGTTTAGTTCAAGGTTGGGAAAATTTTAATACAAGTGAAAACATCAAGATATTTAGCAGTTTTTTTGAATTTATTTTCAGAGCTGGATTTGACGAAAGCCAGTATAGGAAAATAATACCTAACCCTGCCTATGACAATGCTGCTAGATTGATTGGCAAGCCTTTTTTGGAAGCTGCCAGAAAATTTGAAATTCATTTCGATGAAATTTTTCCTGGAAGCTTTTCTGAATCACAAGAAGCAGAAAAGGAAGGTTTTGAAGTTCGTATATTTAAGCTAAAAGCTTTTTATCGAAATAAACCTTTATGCCTATTTTTACTCAAGTTTCCTCATTATCATGAAAAGTTTGGCTTTCCAATCTCACCAGAATTAGAAATTTTAGAGTTGTATTGATTGCAGGGCAGACCTAGCGTCAAGGAAGATAAGTAGGTAGGTGGGAAAATTTATCGTTGAGATAAGGCAGGAGGCAGGAGGCAGGAGGGAAGAGAGTTTTAGCCTAGTTAATTTTTCTTCACATATTTTGGTTTTATTATGCCGACTTACTTAACAAAGGGATAGGAAGATGATTTACCTTGTCTTCTCTTCCTCTTGTCCTATAATTCTGAATTTGAGGCAGCTAAAAAGCTGCGATCGCAGATGAAAAGCCTTCATAACTTACCTCAAAAGCCCAACACCTGTATTGATTTTTCAAGTACTTCTTTGGGGCGAAATGGTTTAGTTAGATATAAGTCAGCACCAACTTCAATTCCTTTTTGTTTATCAAATTCCTGTCCCTTCGCTGTCAATATCACAATGTAGATATCAGTCATTTGTAGGTCGTGTTTAACAATGTGGCAGACTTGCAGACCATTCATTTTCGGCATCATCACATCAAGAAAAACTAGATTTGGTTTTTCAGTTTTAATAGTTTCGAGAGCTTCTTCTCCATTTCTCGCAGTTAGAAGTTCAACACCCTCATCTTCTAATACTTCTAAGGCTTGTTCCATCAAAATCAAGATATTGGGTTCATCGTCAACAATTAGAATTTTCTGGGTCATAGGGATTGGGGATTGGGGATTGGAAATTGGGGACTGGGGATTAGGGATTGGGGACTTGTACTGAGCGAACGCGAGTGCGTCTCCAAGAGTTGCCGTTGACACAGCCTCTCCAAGAGTTGTATTGGGGATTGGAAATTAGATTATATAGTAAGGTTCCACTAATTTTTTCCAGTCCCCAGTCCCCAATCCCTAGCAATTACTGTTCAGACAGCATAATAAAAAATACATTTTCCAACTCCTTCTCAAAGCGTAGAGTTTTCACTAAATCGGCTTCTTGAGAGAAGATAGAATCGATGATGATCATGTCAGGTTTGGCTGACAGGGCTTTATAAATGCATTCTTGCGGATCGGAAGCTTCAATCACACTGTATCCCTGAGTTTGCAGTACATCTGATAGGGTTTTTAAGGCTGATGCATTTTTATCTACAACCAATACCTTTTTACTAGAAGTACCTTGGTAAAGCAGTGAGCCAATTTCATTGAGGAGTTTTTCTGTGTCAATGGGCTTGGTGAGATAGCGATCAATACCAATGTGGTAGCCCCGTTCTTTGTTTTCAATAATCGACAGAATGATAATTGGAATGTCTGCGGTCTGAGGATCGTTTTTGAGAACGGCTGCCACATCGAAGCCGTTGATTTGGGGCATCATCACGTCCAAGAGAATCAAATCGGGACGGGCTGTTTTGATTTGATGAATCGCATCCATGCCATCCTTTCCTTCCCGAACGTTGTAGCCTTCGTTTTCCAGTTGTTGGCGGAGCAGTTCCCGAATGTTAGCGTCATCATCTACAACCAAAATGGTTTTACGGTTTTGGTTCAATACAGCGTTTTTGGTGATGACGTGTTCTTTGAGTTGTTTGACTAGCGTATCCAAATTCAGATTAGCAGTGGTTTTCTGATCGCTGGCGTAGGTAGGAATAATGAACGAGAACACGCTGCCTTTACCTGGTTCACTCTCAACCCAGATTCTACCGCCGTGATGCTCAACGATTTGTTTACAGATGGGCAGTCCTAACCCAGTGCCTTTGGGTTTGTCGGTGAGGGTGTCGCCAACTTGGCGGAATTTCTCGAATACTTTCGGCTGGTCTTCAGGTGCAATCCCAATGCCTGTGTCGATAACGCTGATGCAAACACCGTCGTTTCCTGGTTTGACGCGGCAGGTGACACAACCAGATTCAGTAAACTTAACAGCATTGGAAATCAGGTTGATTAAAACTTGCAGCAAACGGTTGCGATCGCCTACTATTTGAGGCAATTCAGGTTCAATCTCGCTGACTAATTGCAAACCATTGCTTTCAAATAACCCGGCGGTAGAATTGGTTGCCCAATCCAGTAATTCGCTGGGATCAATCGGCTGCATCTGCCATTCCACCTTACCTGCTTCCATCTTGGCGATGTCTAGGACATCGTTAATCAAAGACGTAAGCCGTTCTGCTTCCGACACAATAATGTTGAGATTGTCAGCCACCCGCTTAATCGTTTTCTGAAGCTTGCGGTCTTCGGTAGAAATCATTGGGAACACATCGGTTTCCAGCTTTTCTTGAATGATGGACGCAAAACCGAGAACAGAAGTTAATGGCGTCCGCAGCTCATGAGAAACTGTTGAGATGAAATCAGTCTTCATTTGGTCGATTTCCTTTTCTGCCGTCACATCCCGAATCAGCAGTGCCGAACCGAAGCAGGTAGAGGGTTCTGAGTCTGCCGTCTTTTTGAAAATGGCGGTTGCTACTGCTTGACCAATGCGTTCTTTGGTCAGTGCAACTTCGGCAGAGAACACCTCACCAGGATGGGACTGAGTTCGTGCAACCAGGTCTGCTAAACCAGATATCGGCAATTCTCGGTAGTGACCGTTGAGGGCGCTAGCTGTCAATCCATACATGGCTAAAAAGGCAGGATTGAAGTGGGTGATTTGTCCGGCGGTGTCTGCCACTAACAAACCATCTGCTAAGTTATCTAAAATGGCATTTAATCCCTGTGCTTCTGCTAGGGTATTTTGCAGGGCAGCCGTCCGCTCTTCAACTCTGGCTTCCAGTTCTTGATTCAGTTGCCTAAGAGCAATTTCTGCTTGTTTGCGGGCAGTGATATCAGTATTGATTTCCAGCACAGCGCAAGGTTGACCAGAGATGTCCCGTTGCAACGTCCATCGACTTTGGACGGTAATCAGTTTGCCTTCATGGGTGAGATGTTCCACTTCTCCTTCCCAATTGCCTTGCTCTAATAACTCTGCGACAATTTCTTGTTTTGGTTTTGGAAAGATTTTTTTGATAAATGCGTGAATGTATTGGCCTTTTACTTCTTCACGCGTCCAACCGTAGAGCCTTTCGGCACCCTGATTCCAGTGAGAGATTTTGTCGCTCATATCGCGGACGATGATGGCATCGCTGGAATGATTCAACATATCCATCAGACGCTGATTTTCGGCTTCTGCCAGCTTGCGATCGTGAATATCAGTGCAGGTGCCAATCCATTCTCGAACGCTACCGTCTGCTTCTAGGATGGGGATGCCACAGACAAAAAAGTGGCGGTATGTGCCATCTTTGCCACGCAGCTGATATTCGGTTTGAAAGAGACTCTGATTCGCCACAGCAGCACTCCAGGCTTGGGCGGCGCGGGTACGGTCATCGGGGTAAATCGGATCGAGCCAGCCCAAACCCTCGATTTCATCTGCACTCTGACCTGTGTACGCTAACCAAGTAAGCATTTCACGGCTCACCCCCACTCCTTCAGGCGTAGTCACCCAGACAATTTGTGAAGTGGCAGTTACTAAAGAGCGATACCGTTGTTCTAGATACTGCTTTTCGGCTTCTGCCAGCTTGCGATCGTGAATATCAGTGCAGGTGCCAATCCACTCCCGAACGCTGCCGTCTTCTTCGATAACGGGGGTACCACAGACCCAAAAGTAGCGATAGTTGCCATCCTGAGCACGAATTCGGTATTCAATTTGGTAGAGGCTGCGGTTAGTCACGGCTGTACCCCAGACTTGGGCTGTGCGATCGCGATCTTCGGGATGAACGGCATCAATCCAGCCCCCATTCTCAGCTTCAGCTAGACTTTGACCGGTATAAGCTATCCAGCTTGCCAGTTCAAAGTAAATTCCATCTGGTGTGCTTACCCAGACAATTTGTGTAGTAGCTGTCACCAGAGAGCGGTATCGGGCTTCACTCTGTTTCAGGATTTGTTCAGTATGTTGGCGTTCCTCCTGAATGCGTCGAAGGTCGCTGATATCCTCGACACTAGACCAGATCAGCCGCTCCCCATCCTTCTCAATCATCACTCCAGATAACCTGACTGGAACCAAGTACCCGTCTTTGTGGATGTACTCCTTCTCATAAGGCCCATAGCGACCAGTTTGTTCCAAGTCTTCTAGGCTAGATTGCTCCGTGGCAGCATATTTTTCTGGGGTAATCTGCCAGTAGGTGAGATTTAGAGTTTCTGAAACAGTTCGCCCCAAAATGGCAGCATAGGCAAGGTTAATATGAATTAGCGTCCCATCTGTTCGGCATAGTGCCAGCCCAACGGGGCATTGCTCAAATAGCTGACTGTTGTATTCATCAAGTTGGTTAAACATGATTGAGGTTTCTTTAGTGGCGTATTTGGGTAGGGTTAGAACAACAGAACCAAGACAACAAAGTGGCGTAAAGCCTTAACGAAATTGGGTGGCGTTGGAACATCTGATAAATTTGATCGGGTGATGCACCTTCCACCTCTGGACTGTGCTGTGAAAGTCGCTGGATCAGTTGAGTATGGCGGATCAGCAGATCCGTCGGTTTGAGCTTTGGAGCGGTTGATGGAATGAAGCCGTCGGTATCGGGAGTCGAGAATGATTCCGTTGTGGGAGTTGGCAAGGCAGAGGTGCTATTTTGTTCTTCAGCAGCGTCCACCAATCCACAATTTATTGGAATCTGAATCCAGAATTCTGTCCCTTCACCTGGTTGAGAACGACACTTAAGCATTCCCCCATGTTTGTCTACAACGATTTGGTAGCTGATTGCCATGCCTAACCCCGTTCCCTTGCCAACATCTTTCGTGGTGAAAAAGGGATCGTAAATGCGGCGAATTACTTCTTCCTTCATGCCTGGGCCGTTGTCAGCAATGCGAATTACAACCCACTGGTGGTCAATAGCTCTGGTACGAATAGTGATGGTCGGGAGTATTTTTTGTCCTTTGTCATTTGTTATTTGTGATTCGTTTGATGCCAATGACCGATGACTAATGACTAATGACTCTTCGAGCGCATCAATGGCATTTGCCAGGATGTTCATAAACACCTGATTCAACTGTCCGGGATAGCATTCAATCAGGGGAAGTTTTGCATAGTCTTTAACGATTTCAATTGCTGGACGATGAACATCTGCTTTCAGGCGATGATGAAGAATCATTAAGGTTCCGTCGATGCCATCGTGGATGTTGACGGCTTTCATTTCAGCTTCATCATGGCGGGAGAAGTTTTTCAGGGATTGGACAATTTCGACGATGCGACCTGTGCCCAGTTTCATCGAATCTAGCAGTTTAGGAAAATCCTGCATGATAAATTCCAGGTCTATATTGTCTAACTCTGATTCCAGTTCTGGAGGAGCAATAGGTAGAAATTTTTGATACTTTTCCAACAGGTGTAACAAGTCTTGAGCGTATTCGGCAACATACTTTAAATTGCCGCAAATAAAGTTAACCGGATTGTTGATTTCGTGGGCAACTCCGGCAATAAGTTGTCCGAGACTGGACATTTTTTCGCTTTGGATTAACTGAGTTTGGGCTAATTGCAACTCATGGAGAGCTTGCTGAAGCTTCTGTGTCTGGGCTTTTGCCTGGACGGCTGCTTGAGTGCTTTGCTCGTAAAGCACAGCTTTGTCAATGGCGATCGCTGTTTGAGAGGCAAAGATACTCACCAGTTTCAGGTGTTCAGCCTTGTATGAGTCAGTTTTGGTCGTTCCAATAGCGATCGCTCCTAGTACCCGCTCTTTGGCTCGCAACGGCACACAAATCATGGCATTAACGTTTTTTTGTCCCTCTAATCGCGGATCGGCTTGCACATCATTGATAAGTTCTGCTCGGTTGGATTGTACAATGTTGCCGATAATTCCCTTACCCGGTTCCGGCTGATTGTGCTCAAAAAACACTCCAAATTCAGCAACGATTTCAAACGCAGTTGCATCTGGACTCAAAAGCAAAATCATCCCCGCAGATGATTCAATTAATTGACTCAATTCTTGAAGCACAAGTTGGGCAATCTGTCGCGTATCTAAACTTGTTGTCAGTTGAGTCGAGATATCGTCAAACAAATCAATTTCCTGATATCGCTCCAGCAATTCTTTGGCGAGTACTTTCTTCTCAGCTTCTTGCTTTGCCAGAAATGAGAGCAAATTTGCAAGTATAGTTGCCTGTTCTTCTCCAACAACCCAACCGATGATTTCTCCTGAAACCTCAATTGGATAACGGTTTTCTCCAGTTTGCTCCCCAATGCTAATCAGTTTCGTACCGTCTACCAGTTCAACATCAATCGCGATATTGAACTGGTAGACTAAGTTCTGAAGGAGAGATGGCAACTCTTTTTTGTTGAGAATCTTTCTGAGGCTAACTGCGGGCATGAAACACCTCATCTAGAGCAGGTTGCAAATTTTTCATAATCAGTGTTGGTCTGTTGGCGTAGTGTCTCAAAGAGAAACCTACACTGTATTGCAACCTCTTGCCACCTTCACCGTAGCTATCCGTACTCCTTTGTATAAGCAAGCTAGGTCTAGCATCTCTTGAAAAGAGAGGAATTGTCATAAAAATCTAGGGATATAATAGTTTACTAATTAAGACTAGTTTTCCCAAAAACCTTGGCGATATAACAGCGAAGTCGAGCGGTAGCAAATACCTTGAAACTCTTTACCAGAGGCATTCTTGCGTTTTTATAACTCGCTTACTGTTTGATAAGTTCTAAAACAACTATAAGTAAAAAATTATTAATTAGATAAAAACATAGATTGAAATCTATGGTAATTTCATGTCTCTTGTTGCTACTCCTCATAAATTGGGAATTAGCTTTTGAGTATATAAGTGAACGCATTTCTAAGAGTAGAATAATCGCCTTGAATGTACCAAAAGAAGCTGCGATCGCAGCTTCTTTTGGTAATTTTAAAAAGTATTTAGGTAAGTGCTAGTTTAGTTAGATCCGAGAGTCGCGAAAACGAAGTCTAAGTAATCGCAGCCAGCGCAACCACATTTGTGCAGGTTGTTCAAAAAAGGTGAAAATATCGCCGAAACCTAAATTAGTTTTGTGATGATGTAACCAATGTCTTTCAGGAGTGGTAATAAATAGAATTTGACATAAGATATTTACAGGCTTTGGAGTTTGCCAACCCAGTACACTTATGTGTCTCCACCATACATGAAACTGACCAAGCAGTAATCCACAGATAACGCCAATGGGAGAGAAAGACCACAAGGCTACTGCTATAAGTACATAAGGTAAAGCTCCTAAGATACCATCTAAAAGAACCTGGGGATTAAAAGTCAAAATAGCATAGTGGCGGAAGTCCTTTTTCCAGGAGTGGTGCGTTTTTAAATGAAGGCTACCAAAAACGTGCTCGGGTACGTGGTAAAAGAATGTAGATAGAAAATCGCCAAAAAACAGTAATAACCAAGCAACAGCGATAGCCTCAAGCATTTGTACTCCTCAAGAATAGTTAAGAAAACTCCACAGAAAATATGCAAATGTCATGCTGTGGGCGTAGACACCTAGTTTTGGGCTATTCAAGCAGCATCTGTGCGTCTCATGTGTCTACGCTCCAGCTAATTTGGCTCAGAGTATATGTAATTGGGTCAGTTGCAGTTTGATGAATCTCCGATTTTTAATGGAGTAAATGGCAACTTGTAAAAACCTCCAATTTGACTTTTAGCTCTGGATTAATGGTAGCAATACATCTAAAATCCGATTGGGATACAGTATTTTACCATAGTTACTACACAATCTTCTTACTAAGGCATACAGCGTAAGCAAAGGTTGAGTTAAAGTTAGTACAAATTTAGGTTAAGGCTTTCTGCAATATTGTTAATTATAAAATTATTGCAATTAAGCTTCAATTATGAATCCAACTAGAATGATATAAATAGATATTTTGCCAATATTCATTGAGTGATTGAGGTGAATAAAGCAGGCTTATAGTTTAATTGAAAGGCTGTAAAATTTGGAGTATCTAGAATTAACTAGATGCCATAGATATTTCTATCAATTGAGTAATAATATACCTCTCAACCTGCACCTTCAATCATGAATGAACATTGAAAAGACAGGGATACTTCTATAATTTCTCTTTATTTGCCAAGTACGTTTGAATTCGCTTACTCTAGACTATTGGTTCGCTCTTGTTGTAGACACTGGCGACTTTATCTGTCATATTATGTTCGATTTAATACTTATGTCATTGCGATCGTTCGCGCAGCGTCTTTGCTAGGAGAAGCGCGGCAATCCCAAAGCGCGAGCGAATTGCTACGCTTCTCCTGATGGAGACGCACTCGCGTTCGGGAACGCCAAAGGCGAACATTCCACTTCTTTACATACCCTGCGGGAAGGCTAACGCCAACGCAATGACATATCGTAAGTGATTTGCCGAACTTGATATCACCCTTGTCCTGTAGTTGCTGCTGCACATAGCAAGCTATGCGCAGGAAACGGTAGGTATGAGACTACAGCCTAAGCTAAAAGGGGTAAAAAATTAAATGATAGAGTACCAGATATTGATTCTCCCTTTATCATTTATAGACAAGTTAGTAAATCAGTAAAGCACACCTGCAATATTTATTTACAACGTGTCCTATTGAAAGGGTATTTTTGTATATCCAAAATTTAGGTTACTTTCCAGTTGGAAGGTAAAATCAGGATTTGAAGTTATGATTACACGATTTATCTGTTTCAGTATGAATAAAAAATGGGCGGTCAAGCGAATCACTATAAACCTGGCATTAAATGAAGCCAAAAACCTTGAAAAATATTGTGAACAGACAGGCAGACCAGCAACGGATGTAATTAGAGAACTCATTCGAGCCTTGCCACTGACGAAATAAAAGTAGATTTGCGAACTATTTCACCTTGGTTCATTTTTATTAACATAGTTTGGTTTTATTCTACGACCTACTTATTCACGTCAGAGTAAAATTAAAAACCTTTGTCCAAATCTGCAACACCTCCTACTTCAGCGATGACTCTTCTAGACTGGGGCTTTTCAGGCTTGGCGTCAAGGTAATTCGTAATTGATAATGACGCTCTCTACGAGACGCTCTTGCTAGCTTGCAACTCTTACAGAGTACGCGGACTCGCTACCGCTACGCTCGCGGAGCGTCTCAAAGAGAAGACAGTAATTCGTAGTTGCAATTAGTGGGGGTAAGAAAGTGCCACTACGAAAGTTGACCACGCTCATCAAGAATGAGCGTGCTTGCTCTGACACCAAGCAATTACGAATTAGAATTACGAATTAGTAATTATTTGGTCAAAGTTCAACAGGTCAAGGCAAAGCTTGAATGAATTCTCGAATCACGTCTATTGCTAGTTTGCCTGTCTGTTCACAATACTTTTCAAGGTTTTGGGCTTCATCTGATGTCAAGTTTACAGTGATTCGCTTAAGCGCTCTTTTTTTACTGGAGGTTGTCAAACGGGGAAATTTAAGTGCAGCAGTTTTATTCATTGATTGATAAGCTAGAGATATACAAACTTTCCTTATCAAGATTGCCAATTTTGAGCTGTCTTTACCAGTGAAAATCGAGCTTTTGAGATTGAACTTAAGCTTTACACCCGAAAAATATTACGGAGAATGCCAGGTATTAAATAACTAGTACCATACGCAAAAAATCTGCCATCACCAAATGTAAGAAGCTCTCGGCTGAAGAGATGATGTTAGGACTTACGCAAAACATAACGAAAGTAGCGGTAATTCATGAATTACCGCTACGTAATAACCAGGTTTTCAGGCACATCTTGCGTAAGTCCTGGATGTCGGCAATGCCCTACAGTCCAATAGTCTGTTGAGCAAGCGGTGTTGAATTACCGAGATAAATGGATGCCAAAGGTGGTTTTTATCAGTGAATATTTTGGTAATATACCTGTTTTAAATCTTCTGCAATATGAGATTATTCGTTTGTTATAGCTATTACCCCATATCTATAGCAACCTAGTAGATAATTCCTTTTAATAAAAAGTGATTAAACGAACAGTGAGTTAATACATGACTTTACAGAATTGGAGACGTAAGCGTGGCGTTGCACTTACTACCAAAGGTTTACAAAAAATTAAGGAAGCAAAGCATCAGTCAGAAGCAAAAGAAAATTTTGGAAATCGGTATACTCTTGAAGAAATGAGTGTACGTTCTGGTTTATATTCCGCTACCATCTCGAAAGTATTGAATCGAGAAGGAGGAGTTGACAAACAGACTATTGAGAAGCTTTTTTCAGTTTTTAACTTAAAAATAGATAAAAGTGACTATTCAAGCTCAAATACTCGTCTAGATTGGGGAGAAGCTATCTTTAACTCAGCTTTTTATGGGCGTATAGAAGAACTTATTAGACTAGAGCAATGGATTCTCAATGAGCACTGCCAATTGGTTGCGCTATTAGGAATAGGAGGTATTGGAAAAACAACACTGTCTGTAAAGTTTGCTCAAAAAATTCAGGATAACTTTGAGTATGTGATCTGGCGATCGTTACGAGAAGCACCGCCTGTTAAAATTATTCTAGGTCACTTAATCCAATTTTTATCTGAGGAACAGGAAACAGAAAGTAATTTACCAGAAAGCTTTAGCGATCGCGTATCGCGACTACTCTATTATTTACAAAATTATCGCTGTTTAGTGATCCTCGATAATGCAGAATCAATTCTTTGCAGTGGTAGCCGCGCCGGACTTTACCCTGAAGGATATGAGGAATATGGTGAGCTTTTAAGACGGGTGGGAGAAGCAACTCACCAAAGCTGCTTAGTAGTGACAAGTCGGGAAAAACCTAGAGAAGTGGCATTGCTAGAAGGACAAGCACTAGCTGTTCGCTCATTACCACTGAGTGGATTGAAGGTGGCAGAAGGGCAAGAAATTTTAAAACTCAAGGGACTATCGGCAGCAGAGGATGAATGGAAAGTAATGATTGAACGCTATGCAGGGAATCCATTAGCCTTAAAGATAGTTGCCACGACCATTCAAGATGTTTTTGATGGTAATGTGACTGGATTTTTGCAACAAGACACATTTGTTTTTGGCGACATTCGTGATATTTTAGAGCAGCAGTTTGAGCGCTTGTCAAATTTAGAAAAGGATATCATGTACTGGCTAGCGATCAATCGTGAGTCGGTTACACTCTCAGAATTGCGAGAAGATATTGTATCACCAGTACCATCAGCAAAATTACTAGAGGCTGTAGAATCTTTAGGAAGGCGATCGCTAATCGAGAAGGCTACGTCTACGCTCATTGAAAAAACTGGATCATTCTTTACGCTCCAGCCTGTAGTTATGGAGTATGTGACTAATAGCTTGATAGAAAATGTCTGTGAAGAGATTTTCACTCAGGATATTGATTTATTCAGATGTCATGCTCTGATGAAGGCGACGGCTAAAGATTATGTTAAAGATACTCAAATTCGTCTCATCATTAAAGCAGTTATAGATGGGCTGTTTACTGCCTTTAAAAGTAAAAAAACCCTAGAAAATCACTTAGTTCAAATTTTAGCAACCCTACGAGAGAGATCCCCTCTAGAACAAAGTTATACCGCAGGAAATGTCTTTAACCTGCTTTGTCATTTAGAAACCGATCTGGGCGGTTATGATTTTTCTTATCTAACTATTTGGCAAGCCGACTTGCAGAATGTAAAGTTGCATAATGCAAATTTTGCTCATGCCAATCTAGCTAAGTCTGTTTTTGCTGACACCCTTGGTGGTATGTTTTCGGTAGCCTTTAGCCCCGATGGCAAACTGATAGCTACGGGTGATACTAATGGAGAGATTCATTTATACCAAGTTGCCAACGGTGAACAACTTCTCACTTGTAAAGGGCATAGTGGTTGGATTTGGTCAGTCACCTTCAGTCCTGACGGTCAGATTATTGCCAGTAGCTGTAATGACCAAACAATTAAATTGTGGGATGCTAGCACAGGTGAATGTCTTCAGACCCTCAACGGTTATAGTAATGGATTTGGGTTAGTAGCTTTTAGTTCAGATGGTCGTATCATAGCGAGTGGGAGTGAAGACCAAACAGTTAAGTTGTGGGACATAAGTACAGGTCAATACCTCAGAATTTTAGAGGGACATGGTAGTAGAGTATCGTCAGTCGCGTTTAGTCCAAAAGATCATCACATTCTTGCTAGTAGCAGTGATGACCAGACCGTCAGGCTGTGGGATATCAGCACAGGTCGATGCACTATGATCTTGCAAGGTCACACAGGTTGGGTTTGGTCAGTCGCTTTCAGCCCTGATGGTCAGACACTAGCAAGTAGTTCTCATGACAAAACTTTGAAACTGTGGGATGTCAGTACAGGCGTATGTCTTAAGACTTTGGGGGGTCATATCAACTGGGTACATTCCGTAGCCTTTAGTCCAGACGGTCAGACAGTAGCGAGTGGTAGTGAAGACCAAACAGTGAGGTTGTGGGATGTAAGTACAGGGCAGTGCTTTAAAAAACTAGAGGGACATGGTTGTCGGGTGTGGTCAGTAGCCTTTAGTCCAGATAATTGCACAGTTGCTAGTGTAAATGATGACCAAATGGTAAAGCTATGGGATATCAGTACTGGTCGTTGCCTGAAGACCTTGCAGGGCTATAGCAATCGGGTATGGTCAGTTGCTTTTAACTCAAACGGTCATATTCTTGCTAGTGGTAGTAATGACCAAATAGTAAAATTGTGGGATGCTATTACTGGTCAGTGTTTCAAAAGTTTGCTAGGGCATAAAAGTCGAGTTACATCAGTCGCCTTCAGTCCCAATAGTTATATTCTTGCCAGTGGCAGTGAGGATCAAACAGTAAAATTATGGGATGCTAGTACTGGTAAATGTCTCAAGACTTTGCGCGAACACAGAAATCGGATTACATCAGTCAGTTTCAACCCCCAAGGTACAATTTTAGCTAGTAGCGGTGATGACCAAACTGTAAAGCTGTGGGATGTCAATACAGGTCAATGCATTAGGACATTTCAAGGACATACAGGTTGGGTTTGGTCAGTTGCTTTTAGTCCTGATGGTAATTACTTAGCTAGTGCTTGTCATGACCAAATTGTGAGACTGTGGGATGTCAGCACAGGCAAATGCGTTCAAACTTTGCATGGGCATACTGACTGGGTATGGTCAGTCACCTTTAGTCCTGAAGGTAGTATACTAGCTAGCAGCAGTGGCGATCAAACTGTGAAGCTTTGGGATATCAAAAATGGTCAGTGTTTGAGAACTTTACAAGGGCATAGTAATTCTGTATACTCAGCCACCTTCTCCCTAGAAGGTAGCATACTTGCTACTGGCAGCGGGGATCAAACACTGAAGTTCTGGGATGTCAGAAATGGCCAATGCCTCAAAACTTTGTCAGGACATACTAGGTGGGTTTGGTTAGTCGCTTCTTGTCCTGATGGTTCCACCATAGCCAGTTGCAGTGAAGATGAGACAATTAAGCTTTGGGATATTTCGACAGGGGAGTGTATAAAAACCTTGAGAAGTTCTAGACCCTATGAAGGCATGAATATCACTAGCGTTACGGGGATAACTGAAGCAACCATAGGGACTCTAAAAGCTTTAGGGGCAGTTGAGCATCGAGAAAATTTAGTAAACACAAGGGATAAATAAACGCAAATATATTGAAAAACATTCAAAAATTTCAAGCTTTGCTTTTCCTACCCGATCTCAAAGACAAATATTCCTTCTTGTTGAGCTACTTATCACACTTACAGCACTTTCGAGGTAAATGAGGTACACATAGTATTGGTGCATCAAGACTTAAAATGAAAGCATACTCAATCGATTTACGAGAAAAAATAGTAAATACTTACGAAAAGGGTGGTACTTCAATAAGAAAGGTTGCTGTGCAATTTGGTGTAGCAAAAAGCTATGTGCAAAAGCTAATCCAACTTCATAAAGTGCAAGGACATCTAGAACCCAAAAAGCAAGGTGGAGCCATGAAGGGTAGGCTAGATGATTTAGTTAGCGAATTAGCCGAAATGGTTCAAATTTACCCAGACGCAACTTTATTGGAATATTGCGAATATTTTGGAGAAAAATACAACGTTTGGGTGTGTGCAAGTGTGATGTGTTGTGCATTACAAAAACAAAAATTAACGCGAAAAAAAAGACTTTGCGTAGCAGCCCAGGAAAAACAGAAAGAGTCCAAAAACTGAGAATAGAGTATTGGGAGAAAGTGAAGCAAGTAGACCCAGAAGACCTTGTATTTATAGATGAAATGGGTGTTTTACTTGGCTTAACTAGGACTCATCAAAGAAGCGAACGCGGCACTAGAGCGTATAATTTTAAACCATATTACAGAGGGGCAAAAATAAGTGTAATCGGAGGAATTAGCTTAAAGAAAGTTTTAGCCGTGATGACTTTAAACGGCTCAATGGATGGAGATGCATATAAAGTTTTTGTAGAACATTTTTTACTTCCGCAATTATGGATTGGTGCAGTCGTTGTCATGGATAATCTACCTGCTCATAAAGTCGAAGAGATTAAGCCTTTGATTGAAGGAGTGGGAGCAAGTGTTGTTTATCTATCTCCTTATTCTCCTGAATTCAATCCAATTGAACATTGGTGGTCACAATTAAAAGCTTTTCTGAAACAATTTTCTCCCAAGAGTGCATCTGTCGTTGATGGTTTAATTAAAATTGCGCTGAAACTAGTTGATCCAAAGCATCTAAAAAATTGGTTTACTAATTGCTGCTACTGTACCTCATGAACCTCAAATCTGCTGTAATATAAGCTGTAATCAGCTGAATTTAATTATCATAAAAGCCATAATTTAGGTAGCTATCTATGTTTCACGAACCCAACTGTACCTAAAGAAGCAACTGCTATTACCCCTAATACTGTAGAAGGCTCAGGGACAGATGCTGGTTTCAGTACCGAGAATGCTAATTCTGCAATGAACTTATGAGTAGTGGTCGTGGGATGGATTTGATCCCAGAATAAAAACTCATCTGGAGTACAAGCAACTGGTTGCTCAGGAATATTTATCGGCACCACTGATAACTCGCCTATGCAAGAGTCGGTAACATTCGTAAACCCGAATTCTTCTGGAGCGGCAATGATTCTATTGTATAAGGAATCAACATCAAGAAAAATAATGTTGATATCAGAACTTAGCTGCTGGCTCAAAAATTTAAGATTTGCCTTCAACTGGGAATTATGTACACTGCTATAAGTGTTAAGTATGCTGGAAGTTTGATCGCTGCTGCCTGTAACTGGAAAATTACCCAAATTTGGTTGGTTAACCACCATGATATCTTTAGCACCCACAGCAGCAAGCGCTTTCACTGCATCAATTAAATTTGTGACTGTTTGGGTAGGGTTGGGAGAGCCACCAAAAAAGTAATCTAAATAATCATTAGTACCAGCCCACACGATATAGAGAGAGTTTGGATCGGCAAACTGGTTTGTTGATGTAAAGCTGTTGATTTGTTGTTGTAAACCTGGTAGACTTTCTACCCCGATGTTCTCAAATCCCGTAGTTGCACCAGCATAAGCAAAGTTAGTTTTGGGATTAAAATTTATCCTTAGATCGGATGCAAGATATTCGACCCAGATTGAACCATTGGAAAAACGGCCATTAAAGTAAGATGAACTTGGGGGAATAGCTTCTCCTGTAGCATTAAATACGTTACCTGTATCAGAGAAGCTATCACCAAACATAACAATTTCATCATAATTCTTTGCCCAGACTTTCAACGGAAATGCGAAAGATAACAGGAAAAGTCCTGTTGCGAAAATTTTTTTTTGCACTGTTAACTTATAAATAAACTTTCAAACTTGATAGATTATTTTAATCAGAAATTACGCTCATGTTTTCAATATTTTTTACTGCTGAGTCCGATTCTTGGAGGGGTGAAGGGCCTAATGCTACTTTGCCCCAACGGATTACACTTGCAGAGGCAACCCCTGCTGCCCCATAGCCATAGATGAGAACTAAGTCGTTCTCGGAAATCTTGCCCAGTTGTGCAGCATGGTAAAGATTGGTAATAGTGAGAACAGGTCCAATATTTGCATATTGGGGGAATAAATTGAGCGTGCGCTTTGGGTCGATTCCTAGAATGCGCGTGCAGAAGCTAGCAAACCATGCAAAGGGTGTATTAAAAAGAAAAAAGTCGATTTCCTTGTAAGTTACACCAGCAGTAACAGCAGCGCCCATGCAACAAGTATGCACAAGTCCCTCAGCTGTCTGGCTTAATACATTTTTCGCATCTTTGGGAAGCTCTATGCGAATCTTTGGATTGCCTAGCTTTTCCCCCATAACATTTAGGTAAACAAGATCGCCTATGTTACCCGTATGAACCGTCTTAGTGGCGAGTATTCCTTGGTTAGGTTCGAGTAAACCGATAACAAAAGCTCCAGCACCATCGCCAAGAAACCATGAGATGGTATTGTCTTCATCAATAAACCGAGAGTAAGTGCATGAGATCACTACCAATACATTGCGGTACTCTCCTGCACGCACTAGAGCACAGGCTGTTTGCAGCGCCACCGGAGTACTCCCACACGAACCATCAAGATTCCATGCTGCGCCTTGCAGATTCAGTTTCTGAGCAAGGAAAGCAGCATTGCCAAAGCCGATTTGTTCAGGCCAAACTGAGGCAACAATCATGAGATCAACGTCATTAGGAGAAAGCTTTGCTGCGTCGAGAGCATCGTTGGCCGCGCGATACTCTAGGGTTAATGAAGACTCGTTTGGACCGAGTACCCATCGCTCAACAGTTCCACGGAAGGGATCTGAGAGATAGGGCAGCATTTGTTGATCGAACTGGTTACTGGGAGTCGATTCAGAAAGTGAAAACAGCCTTGCCAAGCTTTTTTGCTCAGCCTGAGCCACCAATTCAGGGTATTTTTCTCGGTAGTAATCGTTGGTACGTTTAACGCTTGGGCAGCTAACTGCGATCGCCCGAATACCTACTGGTTGCTCTACCATAACTAATCACCTCTCAGTAATTTGTAGCGCCTTGCGAAATTAGACTGTCGAGACGGCTTCGTATTGGTGCAGGGCAGGTAGGTTCGATGACTACATCAACAACAAACGGATCAGGCGATGCCATAGCTTTCTCTAGCGCCGCTTGAATATCGTACTCGCTTTGAACACGGATACCATCAGCTCCCATCCCCTGAGCAATCTTGACGAAATCAGCTTGGGGAATTGTTGCATCCACGCCGTTGAAGCCCAGATACGTCATTCCCTGTTTGCACATATTGTAGCGACCGTCGTTGAGTACAATCCAGACGGCGGGAATTTGGTATCCTACCGCAGTGTTTACTTCACTGTTCATGAGCATAGCACCATCCCCGACAATAGCAACCGCCTTGCAATTCCGTGCCAAGGCGGCACCCACGACACCAGTCACAAAATGTCCCATAGACCCGAAGCCAGTGCTGATTCGGAAACGACATGGTTTAGCAAATCGCAGCAGGTGAATTGCCCAAACCAACGAGTTACCCACCTCGGCCATGACAACTGCATTGCTCTGTTCGACAATCACCCGTTGAATCATACTCATAAGCACATCTGGTCGCACTTTACCGTCAGCACGCGGATGGATTATATCACGCTTAGATATCGGCAGTGACGGAATTTTTGACGTACCAGGACGCTCAGGAAAGTACTTCAGTACTGCCTTGACAAATACTCTCACATCGGATTGGATGGCGAATGTTTTGACCGATGGATATGCGGTTCCTGGCACTTTTGGGTCAATGTCAACATGCAAAAAGCCCCATCTGGGGATCATCTCCGGGTTCCAAAACGATGTCAGTTCACCAAGACGTGTTCCTAGTACCAGTATGTGCCAAGGACGCTCCTCCTGCATGTACCTCAAAACCGACTCATGCCCACCAAAGCCAGTGACACCTACAAACTGAGGATGGTCTTCCGGAAAGATGCCCTTGCCTCGTGGTGAACACATTACAGCAGCTCCTGTCCTTTCGGCAAGCTGGCGAATCTCTTTTGCAGCAGCCCGTGCCCCGAAGCCTACCCAGATGGCAAACCGTCTCTCAAACAGTAACTGGCCACATTCGGCGATTGTTTCCTCCGTTGCTGTTGCCACACCGTGAGACAGAGTTACTCGTGGCAATGATGTCTTTAGTGAACTTGTCTGGATATTTGTAGGAATACTTATATGAGCTACGAATCCTGCTGGTTGTCCTAGTCCAAGAGTAAGCCTTCGAGAAACCTCTGTGAGTTCATCGCTGGATTCGAGAGTGGTTGCATAATGGAATATTTGCCCGGAAGTAAAAATACCTGCGCTATGCATAGTGTAAGTGCTAGTTTCTTGGCAAGCCCAACGTCCCCGCTGTAGTGTCGAGGTTGAAGCTGACACGAGAATCACTTTAGCCCCCTCCCAACGGGCAGCTAATAGCCCTGTCAAAGCGTTGGTGATTCCCGGCCCTGTAGTAGTGAATACTACAACAGGGCGATCGCTAGCAAAATACGCCTCAATCGCTGCAAAAGCTGCTCCGGCTTCGTGGCGAAAGTGCAGCACCTGAATGGAACTTTGATGTAGTGCAGCCCACACTGGCGCGATCGCGCCTCCCGAAACACCAAAGGCATACTGCACTCCCATCTCTTCCAGGATTGTTACCACTGCCTCTGCCACCGAAAAAATTACAGCTGACTTGCTATCAAATAGCTGTTTATTTGAGTTTAATTGTTCAGTGGTATTCGCTTGTGTATCCTGAAATTTAGCATCCATACAAATTATACTTAGGAAGAATTCCTTATATATAATGAGATAATATTATCCCACACCCGAAGTAAGTCGGCGTAAATATTTGTCGTCTTAATAAGGCAGCAGACAAGATGCAAGAGGGTTTTAGCCTACTTGATCTTTCTTAAGATAGTTTAGTTTTTTTGTGCCTATTTACATTGCTTATCTTTACACAGCGCGATCTTTTATTGTCTACCTACTTAAACTCTGCTTTGATATAAAAGGAATGTTCAGAGACTTTAAAAGCGGCAAATGTGGCGATGCCTGCGGCGGGCTGCGCCAACGCAGATGGGTTCACCTGTCTTTTGGTTTGTGAAAACTGAACACTATTAATCAAGCTCTGGAGTATAAAAAGTGATTAATTTAAATCAGTATAAGGCTTTAACTTTCGATTGTTACGGAACCCTAATTGATTGGGAGAATGGCATCTTAGGGTTGCTAAAGCCACTTCTGCTGGCACACAACACTAATTTGGATGACAAGCAACTTCTCGATATTTTTGCTGAATTTGAAGCAGAACTGGAAAAAGGAGAATATATCAAATATCGAGAAGTTTTGAAAAGAGTAGTCCAGAAATTTGGTGAACGATTTGGCTTTGAGCCAACTGTTGACGAACTAAATTCACTTGCCGATTCGATTCAGCATTGGCTGCCTTTCCCTGATACAATTGAGGCACTCAAAACCCTCAAGCAAAAGTTTAAGCTGGTAATTATCTCAAATGTAGATGACGATCTCTTTGCTTTCTCAGCAAAGCACTTGCAGGTGGAATTTGACCAGATAATCACAGCAGAACAGGCAAAAAGCTACAAACCCTCTTTCAACAACTTCAGACTGGCTATTGAGAGAATTGATTTGCCGCTAGAGCAGATATTACACGTTGCTGCTAGTGTATATCATGATATTGTGACAGCCAAATCTCTGGGATTATCAACAGTCTGGGTAAATCGTCGAGCAGAGCAAGGGATTAGTGCGAACTTACCAGCAGTCAGTCAACCTGATTTAGAAGTGCCTGATTTGAAGACTATCGCTACTTTAAGTTCACAGTAATTTGCTGATTTGAATTTAACCATTTAACTGTTTTGGTACAACTTAAACTTTAATGTCTTCATCTAAACATGATACCATTTAATATGTAGATAATCAATACTCATCTACATGAAAACCGTATACAATCATTACAACCATGCAATAGGACTGGCTACTGTTCATCTGGTATGGCTACCCTGTCGGCGTAGAAGAGTGTTTGCAAATAATCAACCACTAAAACTTAGATGCATTGAAATATTTCAGTCGGTCGCTAATGATAATAAATGGGTTATCAAGGCTTTGGAAATTGCTCCAGATCATATTCACTTGCTGGTGGAATATGACCCGTATCACTCAATATCTCAAATAGTCAAGGCATTCAAAGGTCGTTCCAGTAGATACCTGAGACAGGAATTTCCAGAACTAATGAAGCTTCCCAGTCTGTGGACACACTCATATATGTTTGATACTACTGGAAAAGTTAGTACTCAGAAAGTATTGGAGTACATCAATGACCCGCATCACGGATAAATAAATTTATCCTGTTCGCTTATATCCCCCCACTAAAGTACGAGGGCTTTACCCATCACTCTCGTAAAAATAGAGTTCAATACTCACAAGCCTTGGAAGAATCGCAGCAGTTAGATTTAGATTATCCTTGTATAGTAGACAAACTAAATTTATTGAAGATTAATGATGTGAGCAGACAAATAGTTTGGAGCCAAGAATATATATTAATATGCCTAGATTAAGACTTGATCCTCCCTAACTCTCCTTAAAAAGGAGGGAATTTAGAGCAAGCCTTTTTGAAGGGAAGTTAGCACAGTGACTTTTTAATGGGGAAAAACACGCACGGCACTGGCTCCTATTGGCGGTAGACTGGGACAAACTACTAGGTGTCTACGATAAATTAAGCTTTTTGCTAATTTTTGCCTAACGTCCTGATTGAGTGATTTTATCAGATTTTTGCCCGAAAATAGCAGAAAATTGTAGAGAGATTGAGAGATGCCAAAGTAAAAATCTGTTGTTAAAAAACGAAACAGGGATTGCAACATAGATTGATTCTGTCTTACTCTGGAAAAACTACTACGCTAGTTTAAGTCCCTAAACTTTGGGAACCACAGCACATAACTAGCTCTCCTTTCCTCAGCGTGTCGATAAAATTGTTCAAGAAAACACTTTGATAGCCTAAAACGATGAAAGCATCTGCTAATTTCGACTTTGAAGACGAGAAATTCAATGCACCGCCTTCTCAAGTCATCCCCTGGTGTCAGATGATTAATCCTCGGTATGGCACAGATGGTATACAATCTCACGGTTTGGCGATTAAGCTGGATAATGCCAATGCTGTAGGCTTTGTGCCAGATGATAATTGGCAGCAAGTTGAGCATGAATTTAGCTCTGGAGTCGAAACGGTCTTCATTACTACTACTCCACGCTTGGTTATAGTGCGTCGGGGGCCATTGTCTGTAAAAGACCGCGAAAGTGGTCTAAAACTGGGTACGCTTAAAGAGAATTATGATGCTTTTTTAGCCGACAAACTTAAATTTAAAACCTTTACTCGCTATCTAATTTTTATACTGGGTGAGAATAAAAAGTTTTTACATGAATCACCACTACAACTAACTCTCAATGGTGCAGCCGGAGCGAGTTTCAGCAAAACCTACTGCGAATATCAACAAGGCAAAGTAGTTAGTGGATTCGTTGCTGAACTAGAAAAGGCTTATGCTGTTTACCGCAAGCAACCTTTGACACCAAAAGGGCCTTTGTTCCACGCTCACGGGATTTTTTGTCCAATCATTGAGTGTGAAGAAAGAGGTATTGAACCAAATACAGTTTTGGTAGCTTCAACTGTGGACTATAAACATCCCACTGTAGGGACTTTAACGCAATATTTAATTGCTTCCGATGCTCTTGAGTCTGCAATGATTTGTAAGACTTTTGAAGAATACAAAGATTTTGGCAAGGAACCTGTAAAATCAGAAACCCCTAAATTGGCAATGGCAGGAGTTTCCGACTCTTACGTTTATGCTGATGAAGATGATTTTGCTTATCCGCCGTATTAAGGAAAGTGATGAGTGATGAGTTAGGAGTGATGAGTTTTGAATTAATAACTCCTAACTCCTAACTCCTAACTTCTAACTTCTAACTTTATTCTTTGAGCAGCAAATAATATAATGAGCCATTACCGCCTGTGATACCGGCGCGATCGCCTGCTAGTTTACCAGACCCCATGAAATAATCCACCCGACCCGGCCCTTTGATGGCGCTTCCTGTATCCTGGTCAAGCACAAAGCGGCTGACAGTACGCCTCTGGAGTTTGCCACCATTGGCAGGATAGGGAAATGAGTTGTAAATCAGTGCTAGCGCTCCCGGTGGCATGAGAGACTTATCTGTAGCAATGGAACGTTCTGCTGTTACTGGCACATGAATACTACCAGTAGCTGGTCTACCGCTTGTTTCTTGGAAGAAAATAAATCGTTCCCAGCGGGGCAGATAATTGTTCAACTCCTGGGGCTTTTGTCGGAAATAACTAATCAGACGTGGCATTGTCAATCCCGCTAGTGGAAGTTTGCCATCTTTGGCTAGTTCTTTGCCGATACTAGTCCAGGGGTAATCAGTTCCACCTGCATAGCCAACTGATGTTGTCTTGCCATTAGTTAATTTAATTTGGGCAGAACCTTGGATATGTACCATGTATGCGTCTAGACGATCGCGAAACCAAAGCAGTTCTAAACCGCGTAACTTGCTCTTATTCCCTTGTAAACCATCCTTCCCTTCCAAATCAATTCGTTTTGGATGAGGTTTCGGCCATTGGCTGAAATCAGGTGGTAGCCGATAAAGAGGATACTTATAGATTGCAGTTCTGACACGGCTAGCGGTGTAAACAGGTTCGTAGTAAGCAGTGAACTTAACAGTACCCTTGCCATCGTTGCCCACAGATTGGTAGAAGACAAACTCACGGCGGACAGCAGCTTGTAATTGCGCTGCTGACTTAGAACTGACAACCAGTTGGCGGAAACGTAGCAAACTTCGGCGGACGCGATCGAGAGTAATTTCCTTCATCGGATAATTTTGATATGCTGCGATCGCATCACCCTTTGTTAGGTAAAGCAGACTGTTATCAATGGAAGCCAACAGCGCTTTGCGATCGCCTATTTTACCTCTTTGACCCCAAATTTGCTCATCCCAACCCAAGCAAGTCGGTCGGAGTGTACAATCGCTTCCGATAGTGATTGGTTTTAGCGGCGGCGTTAATTCAGGAGTGATTGGTATTGGTATAGGTGGAAGATCGGGAGTAGTCGGTATTGGTAAGGGCAGTAAGTTAGGAACCTGAGCAACAG
This sequence comes from Nostoc sp. ChiQUE01b, assembly GCF_034531255.1. Lineage (NCBI taxonomy): Bacteria > Bacillati > Cyanobacteriota > Cyanophyceae > Nostocales > Nostocaceae > Nostoc > Nostoc sp. ChiQUE01b. The sequence continues at coordinate 36,093 of NZ_JAVRBM010000054.1, forward strand.
CCGACCAGAGAGGATTTACAAGGGCAATTCCTAGACTCAAGGAAAGCAAAGCAAGGGTTTTTCTCATCATTTAGTTGAATCTTTCAACACTGGAACTAAAAATGGGTTCTACCCGGATTGCTACAATCCGAGAAGGTCGTACTACCATATATTCCCCTTGAATATTTTTGATCGGCACGCTAATAAAGTCATTAGAAGCAGATTTTGGCACAAGTTCGCCGCTATACCATTTCTGAAACTCTTGAATAGTAGGAAAACGTACTTCTTCTCGGTGGCCGCTTTCCAGTAAGAGGTATACGGCATATTCATTTGCAGTTCTAGCCATAAAGTTGAATCATTTAAAAAACATTCAACCCATTGTTAACCACGTAACCCCCGAATGAAAAGGGTAAGCATACGGGAGGTTGCCAGCAGGGGAGCAGGGGAGCAGGGGAGCAGAGGAGAAGTTGTAGTAAGTCTTTCCCCTCTGCCCCTCTGCCCCTTTGCACCTCTGCCTCTTGTACCCAATGCCCAATGCCCAATGCCCAATGCCCAATGACTCTTCACTCTAGACGCCTAATCCTTTAAGCAGTTCCTTAAAAAGTGTAAATTTACTTAGCGCTTGCATAACTATCTAATCAATCTCTGATAAATCATTGGCATTGTTGAAAAATAGTTATTCAGGAAGCAAAATTATGAAACTTTACTATCGTGGTCTGAGCTACGAATACGGCTCAAGCAAAGTTGGCAGTAAAAAAACAGAACAGCCGTTTCAACCAGTTCCTCAAGTTGGGCCAGCTTATAATTTGATGTACCGTGGCGTTAACTATCATATTGATCCAAATTTCAAATCGGCGGAAGCTCCTCTAGCACCAGTAGCCTATAAATTGAGCTTTCGGGGAATCACCTATTTTGTAAATAAAACTCAATTAGGAGAAGTTAGCGTAGTCTCTCAACCAACAACTTCAAAACTTGAGGCAGTGGCGAATTCTGAGGAATTATTAAAGCTTCAACAATAATATGCCTGCAAGCCGATCTGGAGTCTAGTTAGTCATAAACTTGTAATACAATCCTCAAAAAACCTTGCTTGAAGTTTTGGCATTACCTACTTTCTTTCTCAATAAACCTTACCAAAGCTGGTAGTTGTGCCAAGATTAATTTGAGGACTTAAGGCTTGTGACACAATGTTAGGACAATTATTAGACGGACGTTACCAAGTCCTTCAGACATTAGGTGGAGGTGGATTTGGTCAAACTTATATAGCCCAAGATACACATCGGCCAGGTTTCCCGAAATGCGTTGTCAAACACCTTAAGCCCGTCACTCGTAGCCCTGAATTTCTTGAAACTGCTAGACGGCTATTTACTAGTGAGGCAGAAACACTAGAACAACTGGGCTACCATGACCAGATTCCTCGGCTTTTAGCCTATTTTGAAGACAACCAAGAGTTTTTCTTGGTGCAAGAATTCATTGAAGGGCATACTCTAAAAGCGGAACTGTTTCCCAATCAACCTTGGACACAAGATCAAGTAATTCAACTTCTCCAACAGGTGTTAGGTATTCTGCAATTTATTCATAGCCACAACGTTATCCATCGAGATATCAAACCGGACAATATAATCAGGCGGCAACAAGACGGTAAGTTTGTGCTGATTGACTTTGGCGCAGTCAAACAAGTCCAAACTCAACTGCTTACAATTTCAGGACACACGGGAGCTACTATTATCATTGGTACTCCCGGATATATGTCTACAGAACAGGGGCAAGGTAAGCCCCGCCCCAACAGTGATATTTATTCCTTGGGCATTATTGGTATACAATCGCTGACAGGGTTACATCCGATAAACTTTCAGGAAGACCCAGATACAGGAGAAATTTCTTGGCAGCATCAAGCTAACGTCAGTTCTGAGTTGGCATCTGTGCTATCTAAGATGGTGCTACATCACTTTAAACAGCGCTATCAGTCTGCGGCTGAAGTTTTACAGGTGCTTAAGGATCTCGATACTAAAGTAGAACCGCAATCACTTCAACTACCATATTTTACACAACCGCCTCAAGCTTCGCTTTCTCAACAAAACTCAATTGGGTATCCACCTGCTTTTATTCTGTCTGGGGAAAATTACAACCGCTTAGAAACAATTCTTTTAGAATTTGTCGGCCCCATCGCCTCAAGATTACTACGACAAGTTGCGGCATCAGCATCCAATTTTGAAGAATTAATTAGTCAATTAGCCCTTCATCTTCGAGAAAATCAACAAATTGATTTCAAGAAGAAAACAATCTTTCTACTAGAGAAACCTACTCTACTACAAGAACTTCCTGTTAAATCCGACCAATCTGGTATTAACTCAAATAATTTACTAAACCAAGAGTCTAAAGTCATCAGTGACAAATTTCTGGAAGAGTGCGAACGTGAGTTGGCTCATTTAATTGGCCCAATAGCTAAGTTTCTAGTTCAAAAAGCTATGAAATCTTCTGGACAAATCTCTCGCGCAGAATTTGTGAAAATTTTAGCATTACAAATTCCCGAACCTCAAAAAGCTTTGCAATTTGAGCAACGCTTACTTTCTTGATTTTTTCAAAATTGCGTTTTTATCTCTGTGAATTACGGATTGTTAGCCTTAATTATTCAGCATTTCCAAAGCTATTTTCAAGCTAGCTTTCATTCGATTAAATGCTTCTGCTAACCCACCAATTTCATCATGAGAACTTTCTTCAAAATCAGCGCTCATATCACCAATACTAACTTGTTGAGCTATTTTCTCTATTCTTCTGATGCGCTGAATCACATATTTTGTAATTAAGAAGTTAATTACAAAAACTATGAGCGCAAAAATTGCAATTAAAAGTCCCATTATCAATATCCAAGTCCGTTTGGCATTGGCAAAAATATCTTGAGAAGGAACAGAGATTATTTGAGCAGAAACAATCTGATTGAGTTGCCAGCCAAAACCATTTTCCGAGCCATAATTTAGCAACTGACTTTTAGGAGCCTGATCTGGTGTAGAATGGCATCGCAAACATTTCGCTTGTGTAATTTTTAGTGGTTGTGCAATGTAAAATACTTCGCCTTCTGACAATTGACGAAAGCCTGTAATTTCTAGAGTATTAGGTTCGTTGCGAAAACGCTCCACAAGTTGAGTTTCAAAATTATCAGCTTTATCCGCTAAATTGGTTGGATTAAGTGTTGCATCCTTATGAAAAAAGTTTTGGAATTCAGGCTTTTTACGAAAATTTTCAAAAACCTCTTTAGAGGAAAAAGTTGGTACTACTTCAGGCATGAATGTTGGGTTAGTATCTAATCTAGGTTCTAATAGGGGATCTATACGATTTTGTGTATAATCTCTAACTGCATTCACCATTTGGATGAGAATCTGTGCTTGAGAACTTACTTCATTTTGCGCTCTCCCTTGAAGTACACTGGATAAGGCAAAGCCACTTCCCAAAATACTGATGATAAAAACTAATATTAAAAGCAAGTTAAATTTAGCACCTATTTTTAAGTTTTTTAACGTAATGTTGTTTAACATAACCTAAGTAACAAAGGTGGCCTGTGAGTTTGTCTAATATTTATTTATACCTGTTAGAAAGCATCTCAACAATATTTAAATAAATATTAATTTTTTACTGCAATATAACCTCTTTAGGCAGCAGTCAAATTTATCTAAATTAGTCCTGAAAGCCAAATTATTTCCTTAACCATAATTAGTGATGTTTGTGCGATTTCCCCGTCGTTTATTTCTGTTTCATCTGCTAGGTTTTACATTTGCTGCCTGCAAACCACAAGATGGGGTTGAGGGCACGTTAACTATTGGTGCGATCAATTATGGTGGAGGCGAACAGATAATTAATCAATATGCTAAATTTAATAGTTACTTAGGTGAAAAAACAAACTCATATATTCAGCTAGAGCCTGTTTTTAATGAAAATAGAGCGGTTGAGCGCCTTAATGCTCGTGCTTGGTCATTGGTATTTGCTCCACCGGGTTTAGCGGCTATTGCGATCGCACGCTACCAATATGTTCCTCTATTTCCTTTAATAGGTATTAGTAATTTACGTTCAATCTTCGTTGTTCGCAAAGATAATCCGATAACTGACTTGAAACAGCTACAAGGCAAAACTGTGGCTTTAGGACAGTTGGGTTCAGCAACAGGATATTATTTTCCTCTTTACAATCTTTATGGTACAACACTGGCACAGATACTGTTTGCACCCACACCCAAAGCAGCACTGGAATTAGTCGCTCAAGGAAAAGCGATCGCCTGTGCCGTCTCTGAGGCGGAATTAAGTCTCTACAGCTCACAGTTGGCGCCAACCGAATTCCGCATACTATTTAAAGACCCTCATTATGTACCATTAGGTGTGGTCTTGATTGGCCCGAATGTAGAACGTAACCGTCAAGAGTTTATCCGCAAAGTGATGAGTGATTCGCCTTCAGGTTTAGCTCAAGAAGTGGGGTATGTACCCAATGGACAAGTACCAGATTACAAATACATGATTTCTGTGGTCGATCGGGTAAGCTCAATTAGTTCCAAGTTACAAAGTAAACCTGTTCGTTTATTCTAATTAAAGCAATAACAATACTTTCAGTCTTTGTTCTCTGTGACATCTCCTACACTCGTCCTTCGGGCTGAGTGTAGGCTTCCAAGACAATCCGGCTGGAATTCGAGGAGTTTAAAAATATTTCTCTTAAAGGTTCCCAGAGCGCTAGTAAGAGAGAAGCTTTGACATCTCATAAACTAGAATATTTAATTGATGGATTAAAAGCTACCTTTAGTATAGAAAACTACTTAGGAGGAGTCTATTATTTAACTCCAGATGAAATATTCCATGAAAATGATATTTACATAATACAAGAGTCAAAAAACACTTCCAAAGAATCTTTGCCAAAGCTGCCTGATATCCAAGATGGTTTATTCAAGTTAATATTATTTTCTAATCTAGATTCGTTAAATATTAATGGACAACCAGTATCCTTTATAACAAAGTTAAAGTTGACTGGTAAAAACGTGATAGGCTCTATTGTGTTTCCAGAGGCATCAGCAACGGAGCTAGAATCTTTTTTGACTACTAATGTGAAAATTTTTAACAATAACCAAAAGGAAATAATTAGACAACTTGCTGTAGAGGCTGAAGATAATCAAAAGCTTAAAATAGAAGTAACAAGTAACTAATACAAATATGATTTAAAGTAGATAATTGTTTGATTATTTAAACTTATAAACCTACCTGATTGGGTACAACAATTATGATAAAAAGTCCATTACGCTACCCAGGTGGGAAGTCAAAAGCCATTAACCAAATAGCTGAATATTTACCAGATAGTTTTTCTGAGTTTCGAGAACCTTTCGTAGGTGGTGGTTCTGTATTTATTTACTTAAAGCAAAAATTTCCTCACCTAAAAATTTGGATTAACGATTTAAACCGCGAACTATTTCTGTTTTGGAAATCTACTCAATCTCATCTACCTCAGCTAGTGGAAGAAATACGTCGTGTTAAAGATAAATACACAGATGGGAAGTTACTATTTGAGGAATTAACTACTGTAGATCCCAACAATTTATCAGATTTTGATAGAGCAGTACGCTTTTTTATTCTGAATAGAATTACTTTCTCTGGCACTGTAGAATCTGGGGGATTTTCTGAGCAAGCTTTTCATAAACGCTTTACTTACTCGTCGATAGACCGCCTGGAGAAATTAGAAAAAATTTTAACAGCAGATGTAAAGATTACTAATTTAGATTATGGTGAACTATTACACGCAGATGGTAAAGATGTATTTATATTTTTAGATCCACCTTATTTTGCTGCTACTAAATCCAAGTTGTATGGTAAAGATGGTGATTTACACACGTCTTTTGAGCATCAGAGGTTTGCTGAGTTAGTGATAGAATGTCGTCACCGTTGGCTAATAACTTACGATGACTCATCTAAAATTAGAGAAAATTTTCAAGACTCTAATGTTTTTGAGTGGGAATTACAGTATGGAATGAATAATTACAAACAAAGTAGTGCTGCCAAAGGTAAAGAGTTATTCATCACCAATTATGAAATTAGAAGTAATTTTAATATAGATGAAAACAATAATAAAGATTTTCAAGCTCATCAACAGTTGAGTCTTGAGCTTTTATTATAATCGAATGGCACTAAGATAAGCCAAAAAGTTTATTCCGGAACGCGTAAACATAAAATAGAGTTACCTCTTGTAAAAGTGGTATCGGTGAGCTACAAGTTTTCCAGACAATATGCTCACCGATTTAAAACTCTAATCGATTGCTAGCAATCGATTCAATTTATATTTACATCCCTCAACAATATTTAACCCTAGAGGAACTCCTGAAAATTTAGAACCTGGAAAAAGAAAAGGTGATGAACCATTGACTGAGCAAGTGAATTTGCGTGTCACTAAGACAATGAAAGAAGAATTGTCCACTAAGGATGATCCACCAGAATTTTGCCGCCAAGCTATCCAAGAAAAACTAGATAAGGATAAAAATAAATAACTCCAAAAAACTCACGAATGTTTTAGGAGTGCTATATAGGACTCATATTTGATTTTTGCAAAGCTAGGTACACCTTTATTCCTTCTTCCCAATCCCCATTACCCCTTATCCCCAGAGGGGGCCCCACCTTCCCCAGTCCCCAGTGCCCAGGCTCAAAAAAATAATTTGAATCGTGCTAGCTGGTTTTTAATCGTCTCTGTGAGAATTTTGTCCAGTTCTATAGTGTCTTGGAATTGCAAAATTTGCTGTGTTGGTAAATCAAAGGGAAATTCACCTTCAAAATCTGGGCGTTGCATCTGCGCTAATAGAATCTGTTCAGACCGCTTACTTTGGATGGCATAGCCAATTTCAATACAGACATTCGGACTGGGAATTAATTGGGGCGTTTCTTTACCATCAATACTAGCAATGGGCGTGGTGTCAGCTATAAATAACAAACTCTTACGGATTTTCCGCATGATTGTGCGGTTAATTCGGAAAGTAGCACCGCTAGGACGAGAGGATTCTATTAATGTTAGGGGAAGGCGCGATCGCAAGTTTAAATTGTCCAAACTTTTTCGCAGCTCCTCTTTAAGAATATTCGTCGCTGCGGCATACTCTGTTTGATAAGATAAAAAAATCGTTGGTTCTAACTGAGCCAACACCGCCTGCTTAGTGAAATAAATTTCATGACTAATTAAGTCAATGTTAGAGACGCAATAGCCACCACTACCTTCAATATAAAATTCAATATTTTCCCCTTCTAAATAGCGCCCAAACCAAGTGGATTTTTTAACTTCGTCACTGTCTTCCAAAAAGTCTGCTCGCAATGCTGATTTCAGCAGACTTTTTTTGCTTAAACGAATGTCTGGCGGACGTTTTTCCAGTTCTGGAATCGGCTCATAATCCTGTAGATACCACGCTCTGAGCGCAATTATTGACATAAGGCGCTATTTCAACTGTTTCTTACTATTCAACTTCGTATAATCTTACACCCAGAGGAGTCCCTGTTTCAGACTTCTCTTTAAACACAACAACACCCAAGCCTCTACTCGCTGAACTATCTCCTCTGTTTGTTGATCGCAGCTAGGGATGTACTAACTTCCATTACTTTTGTAAACAAGTAATGAAAATCAGTTACATTGCCCCCTAATCTTCTACATTTGAGGAAACAGCAGTTTTCGCGTTGGGTGTTGATGTATTTTGATGAGACAGATGTAAGTTAAACAGCGTCTTATACCTCTTACTAACATTTCAAATGCAGCTGTTATATCTGCCCAGGAAGCTTGTTTCTTAGCTTCTATTATTTAGATTATCACTTGTAGCTAGAAGGGATTTATTTTGCAACTAAACTTTACTTTTAAATGATTTTTAATCAAATTCAACAAGAAGGCAATAGGGAACAGGGAACAGGGAACCGCCTTTCCTTCCCTACGGAACGCACTCGCGTTCGCGCAGCGTCTCATAGAGAAGAATTCGTAGAGTGTGCGTAAGTTTTATAATCAATACTAATTCTCACCTGCATCCTCATCCCCCACTCCTTATTACTAGTTGACTATTTTGGCTGGAGGCTTGATGGGAATCTCAATCCAGAACTCTGTGCCTTTGCCCGGTTCTGAAATACACTCCATTATTCCCCCATGTTTTTCGACAATAATCTGATAGCTGATTGCTAGTCCCAATCCTGTCCCCTTGCCTACAGGCTTGGTAGTATAAAACGGGTCAAAAATTCGCTTTTTCACTTCTTCATTCATTCCGGGCCCGTTGTCAGTAATCCGAATTAACAGACGAGAGTTGTCTGCTGAGACTTTAGTGGAAATCTGGATAGTTGGAATTGGGCATGAGTTATTCTTTTTGTCACCCTGATTTTGCCGCTCCTTATTCCCTACTTCCAGAGCATCTATGGCATTGCTGAAAATATTCATAAATACCTGATTCATTTGGCCAGCATAGCATTCCACCAGTGGGATGTTGCCATAATCTTTAATGATCTCAATGCGTGGAAATTCAGCATTTCCTTTCAGCCGATGTTGTAAAATTAATAAGGTGTTGTCAATGCCTTCATGCAGGTCAACACGCTTGTTTTCAGCCTCATCCAAGCGAGAAAAATTGCGTAACGATAGCACTATTGAGCGGATGCGATCGCTTCCTACTTGCATTGAGGTCATGATTTTTGGGAGGTCTTCTACCAAAAATTCAAAATCGATCGCTTCGATCGCGGCTTTAATTTCACTATGGGGATGGGGATAGTGCAGCTGGTAGAGACGTAAAATTTCTAGCAGCTGTTCGGTGTAGTCACTGGCGTGGCACAGATTACCGTAAATAAAGTTAACGGGGTTGTTAATTTCGTGGGCGACACCCGCCACCAACTGTCCTAAGCCAGACATTTTTTCGGTCTGAATCAATCTTGTCTGTGCTTCTTGGAGTTCATGTAGGGTATGCTCTAACTGAGCAGCTTGATTTCTGGCTTCTGTTTCGGCCTCAGAGGTTTGTTCGTAGAGTTGTGCTTGTTGAATAGCGATCGCAGCCTGATCTGCTACCTGCTGCAATAAATCAATTTCTATATCCTGCCAATTTCTAGGAGCCTCACACTCATGGGCAATTAGTAAGCCCCATAGTTCCATACCCATATTAATCGGAACTATTAAGTTTGCTTGCACTTGCAGACTCTGCAAAAACTCTCGATGACAATCACTTAAAGAATCCGTTGAAAGGTTGTTAATTGCCCGTACCCTACCCTGACAGTATAGACGAGTATACTCATCAGGAAAGCATTCCGGTGGTGCATTCACTCCCAAAACAGACTGCCAATTGCCATTAATTTCTTCTACAATTACCGATTGAGTCTTGAGGTGGAAAATCAGCACTCGGTCTGAATTTAGCAGAGGACGGACTTCCCGAACGATGGATTGCAGGGTTGCTTGCAAGTCCAATGTGCGACGAATATGCTCTGTGACTTGCTTGATTACTTTGGTAAACATTAATGATTTTTCGAGTTCAGCAGTTTGCTCTTGCACCCGCAATTCTAGATTGGCATTCAGTGATTGTACCTTTTTATACATTTGTTGTTGCTGAATTGCCATTGAGAAATGATCGTATAAGGCTTGTGCCAAAAAGATGTCTTCTAACTTCCACTCAGGTGCTTGCCCCTTTTTCTGCTCTCGCCAAACCTCAAAGGAAAGCTGGGGTAACAGTTGTCGCCGATTTTGCTCGCATCGTCCCGCCCACAAGATTTCCGTTTCAAATTCAGAGCGGAAAATACTTAATACACCGATAAATTTTTCGCGGTAATGTAGGGGAATCACCATGAGTCCGCGAATCTGAGTAGAACGGAATGCTAAAGCCAAAACTCGCAAACATGGTTCTTTATAAAGGTCAGTAGTTGCCCAAATATTGCTTTGTTGAAACTCAGCCATCCAGTTTTGCCAGATGGGATGCTGTTCGATAATACTGTTATCTAACTCGTAAAAGAGTGTCGGTTGGTCGCCCCAGGTGTATAGTTCTTGAGTCTCTGCAATGTAAAGCCTGCCACCGACTCCACAGAAGGCAGTAATAACTTCTTCTAGTGCTGCTTGTAATTGGATTGTCGGCAGTTTATGCAATAGTGTGGTGACTCGATTAATAGTAGCTTCTCGCTTTTGCTTGGCGTGGGCTTCAGTCAGTAGATTACTTTGAGCGATCGCGATCGCTACCTGGTCAGCAACTTGCTGTAATACTTTTAGCTCTGGCTTCAAAATCTTTTGCGGTTCACTGTGGTGAGCTACCAACAATCCCCACAATTTAGGCTTTGCAGATGGTTCTTGTGGGTCACAATCTAAAATTGGTATTACCAACGAAGACTGCACACCCATTGCTTTTAGGTATTGAATATGGCACTGCTCTACCTGCCGATAGTAGATATTAGTTTCTAGACGTTTGCCAGTTTCTTTTGACTGTAGAGGCGATAGCCCGATTTTCTCATTTGCCACATCGACAATCGAACGTTGCCCCACTAACAAAAACATCTCTCTGGCGGCTTCTGGAATATCATCAGCTGGGAAGCGTTGACCCAATAAGGATGGCAGACGTTGTTGATGAATAGATTCTGCAATGACTTCACCACTACCATCAGCGTCAAAGCGATATATTTTCACCCGATCTGCACTCAAAAATAAACGCACTTCGCTAACAGTTGTTGTTAATATCTCTTGAAGGTCGAGCGATCGCCTGATCTGTTTTGTCATCCGGTGCAGTAAACTTTCTTGATTAAAGGTTTGCTGCAACTCGTTTGGTTTATCCCTACGTGTCATTGCTTGTATACACCATGACGAAGTATAATTTTTTATATATTTGTCCCTGAGAAAAATTTTCAACTTACAATGCTTTGATTTTCATCCTATTTCCCAAAATTCTTGCTATTAATGCACTGCTAAGGGCATACATGTATTACAAATATTTTTGGAAATGGATTAGAGAATGTTTGAAAAGTAACAGATATTTTGCTTGTTCCCTGTAACCCTTATTTATAAAGTGGATTTAGGGAGATATAAAACAGCTGTATCATTAAATACTTATCAAATCTCATCTCAAGTCTAAAGTTAAGAAATTTTTAATCATTGACATTTACAATTTTATATTCTCAATCATTAAACTATTCCAGTAATTTTACTTAATTTATAACTGGAATAATTTCTTGAAATTAAAAATATTTTTTTAACATTTTTACCCATTAATTCAATTAATTAAAATTTCTTCAAGACAATAACTAAATTATTAGTAATTTTTTAAAATATTTTTGGCTGGGGAATTTGACTATTCCCCGTTTAATTGCTGACTTGATGTTGAATGTAACTATTTTGATTAAATTATTCGTAAATTACTGTTAAAGATAGTAAATTACGAATTTCTTCACGCACACTCATAAGAGTTTTACCGAGATGGTTTTGACCACTTTTATTAGCACCACAGCCCCAAAAAGAATCAGTTGGGGAGTTTTCAACCAAAATCTCATCACCTGTCTTCAAGAGAACTTCTCTGATATCGGTATGAGTGAGAAACTTTTTGAGTACAGCTTCTCGCATAATTTGAGTTTTGACCAAATCCCAGTCTCGTCGGAGTTGGCGAGTGCTACATCTTCCCAAAGTCGCAGCTTCTTCTGGGGTAGCGGCAGTATGGATGAGAGGTATAATTGCCGCATCTGTGCTGCCGACAAACTTTTGCGCTTGATAATAATGCTCAACCGTTGGCCAGTAAGCACCCTCGATGTGGATTTCGTGGAGAGAAAAGTTAGAAAAACAGCCATAAGGCTGCCAAACCTTATAAAAGTAAATGGTCATTTGAAAATTGCTCTTTTATATATATCAATTTCACTCTAGCTGAGTAGGTAAAGCCTTAACAAACTCTCTAGACATAAACTGTAAAACTTTAGATATTTGGTGAAATTAAATATATATGTGTTATCCAGAACCCTTGTAGAGACGTAGCACTACTACGTCTCTACATTTTTTCTACCAAATATCTCTTGAGTAGAGTAAGTGAAAGGGGTAAGTTCTTTTAGAATGGGATGAGATGGGTTAGTTTTATGTTCGTCGATTAACTAGGGTAGCGCTAGCTTGGTCAACAGGCATTAGCACAACTTCATTAATATTGACATGGGGCGATCGCGTCACACAGAAAAATATCACATCAGCCACATCATCTGCTGTTAGGGGTGTAACTCCCTGATAAACTTTGTTAGCGCGTTCAGAATTTCCGTGAAAGCGTACCTCGCTAAATTCCGTTTCTACCATACCAGGATCAACGGAAGTTACACGGATTCGAGTACCCAACAGGTCTTGTTTTAAACCTTCAGAAATTGCTCTGACAGCAGCTTTGGTAGCACAGTAGACATTGCCACCGGGATAGGTTTGATGTCCGGCGATCGAACCTAAATTTACCACATGACCGCGATCGCGACTTACCATTCCCGGAACGACATAGCGGGAGACATAAAGTAAACCCTTAACGTTAGTATCAATCATGTCTTCCCAGTCTTGAAAGCTGCCTTCGTGCAACTTGTCTAAACCACGACTTAGACCAGCATTATTAATGAGAATGTCAATGTCAGACCAGGCAGAGGGTAGATTTGCAATGGCAGATTCAACAGCATTGCGATCGCGCACATCTAGTTGTAGTAAATGAATTTCAGTACTAAAATCCTTACTAAGAGTATCTGCTAGCTGCTGCAAACGTTCTAACCTTCGTGCTGCTAAAATCAGTTTTGCACCTGCATCAGCAAATATTTTTGCACAAGCAGTACCAATACCACTACTTGCACCAGTGATCAAAATGATTTGATTTTCTAGGGAAGTCATTGTTAGTTAAAAGTCAAGAGTCCAGTGTCAATTGTCCAATAATTTGGAACTCAAGCGAATTTCACTTATATCATGTCTAAGGTGACACCAGCAAAAGTTGCCCAGTTGCAAAACTATAAACATTGACGCTTGTACCTGTATCTGAGAGGATGTTTGAAAAATCGTTTTGAATACTTGAATTATCACTAATGGGGAAGTAGTGGCAGAAAAATAAGTACAAAGAACGGACGATAGAACACAGTAGCACAGCGATAGCGTTTATCATATTCATAATGTGTTGAAATCGCAAATCAAAAGTTAATCCAACAAAGAAACCGTGATAATTCGCTAGATAATGACTTGGAGAACAACATTCATCTTTATGGTACTGGCAACTCTAGTAGTAATACTTATGGGTTGGCTGACCTCAATCGGAATATTACCAATTAGTCAAGTGATTAACTATAGCGATGCTGGACTGAGATTTATTCGAGTCTGGATATTGTTAGCGATCGCAATTGGCCTTGTTATTCCTACGATTACATTTATTATTTGGTTTAAATATTCTGAAGTTCGCAAAATCTTTGGCTTCTATTTGCTAGTTATTGTTATCCAAATTGTCACTGAACATATAGCCAGTAGAGTTTTGTTTCCAAGTATAGTGGTGATTATTGGTACACTTTACACTGCATTTCGAGTTTGGCAACTTTGGTATGAGCAGCAATTCATCAAAAGTATTGATTTCTATCAAGTGAACTTTAGGATAATTAGTGGTATCTTGTGGCTGCTGCTTTTGTTTTGGTCAAGTAATTTAATTATGCTGCTGACTCTTTCGTGGCCAAGTATTTTGTAGTTTTGCAGCAATTTGGAGATTTTTGACCCACAAGCGATGTCTACAGTTTTTGCTAGCCTACGCTAATTTCAAAGGTTGTATTGCAAAAATATTTATGTACATTGCGTTGGCGTTTGGCTTCCCGTAGGGTACGAACGGGTTAATATCCAAAAACTTAGCCACTGCCTAAATATAAGCGATATTTATTAATTCTCACCCTACTGCTTAAACAGGTCATTGGAAAAAAGTATCACAGACTACAAAATAGGCTAGCGATCGCACTTTTGGAAAAACTTTGTGATCTACTGACACTCTATATAATCAGCACCGCCTAAAAATCAAGTAACTTGCTGACATCTAAACTTATATATTCCTCACGTAAATATGAAAAAATAGATTGCACATCTTTTAACTCTTCGTCATTCATTTTGTATATATGAATCTCTTTACCCCAATGTGATAACTCAAGAATGATTGACTTTTTAGTGTTTTCTTTTAAAGTCAAATCAAAAGCTTTTCCCAGAGATAAACCAAACCACTTTACTCGTCCATACTCGTCAAAAGGCTTGATTAGTAACTCGTCAACTATCGTTGGTGAAAGTTCACTAACTAAGCGAACAGGAGTATCAAGAGTTAAATGAGTAGGAGGATGGTCTATTTTCTGTAATATTCCCTTTCCCTTTGAACATATTTTTTGTTCAGCATCCTGTAATGCTTCCGCTTCTTCTCGCCAGCAGCTTAACTCAAAAAAATTACATATTGGCGCAAAAAGATGAATTAGCTGTTGATAGTGAGCTGTATGTATCGGAACCATTACACCAGATATCGGCTCGTGATCCACTCGTATCTCTATATGAGCTTCATACATATAGCAGTCCTATTTCATTTTTGAAAAAACAAAGTACATTTGTAATCTTTTAAACAATAGTGCCTGTTGCTTGTCTCAACGAGTAATTTCACAACTTATACCAATTCCAAAAATGTATATTTAATTTTGTACTAGTACTTATAACTCCAGCTGATCTTAGAGAAATATCATAGATTAAAAGTAATGCACCATCCAGCTTTTTAGTACTTGCCACTTGAAGTTATGAACTCGGAACTTCAAGTTCAGAACTCGGAACTTGAGCTTCTGAACTTGGAATTTTCAGAATTATTAAAGAACAAGTGAAGTTTAGAGTTGAACAAATATGAAACTAAAGCTACATCTCACCTTGACAGACCTATTATTAACTCCTAACTACTTCTTCACCACTTGCAGGCGCTGAGTTACCATCGTCATCCCATTACCTCGCAGGATGACGGCAGAAACCCATTGGCTACCAGGGGTAGATGGTGCTTGTGCTATTTTAAACAATCCGCCAGATGTCAGTAATTCCAAATCCACGAATGTGGGGTTAAGAAGTTTATCTGGTTGGATAGATTCTTCTAGCGCCGTTCCTAGTAGAAAATCATCACCAAGTGGCTCTTGAACGATCGCATCAAAATTATACTTCTGACCAACTTGCACCTGCTGTGGTAATTTAATATCAATTTGGGGCGGCTTGCTGCCAGAAGTAAGTAGAGTGCGTTCTGACAAAATATCTTGGCGGACTATTTTTCCGCCTTCAATGCGCTGACGCGATTTAATCGTCGCATTGAGAGCCAACTTATTACTGTTACCGGAGGGTAAGCCAGTTATCTTCGTTTCTGTTTCAGCAATAATCCCATTGGCTTCAGGTTTTGAAGATAGCAGTTTCGTGCTGTATTGCAATTTCGGATATCGTTGCCAAAGTGAAGTCAAAGACTTTTCTAGGGTTTGGAGGTTTAATCCATCGCCATGAGTGAAATTGGGGCTGTAAAATTGCAACACCCCTTTGACATCGCCCCGGCTGGCCGCTGCATCAACTTGTGTCAACAGGTTTCTCAGTTCGGCTGGTGCATTTTGGGGTGTAGTGGCTTGGGCTAATTGCTGTGGTGTCGTCGCTTGAGTGCGTTGCCAACCACTTGTTAAACCAAGAGTTAACAGGAAGGAAATCAACCAGATATTTGCTGGAAATCTGAGTTGGCGTCTTACTAAGGCGGTAATAATGTTAGTCATGGGTAAGAATTTACTGATTTGATTAGAGAAAGTAAGCAAATTGTTTTATCTTAGTTAAGCTAGACGCTAAACGGTAGAGGTTTGATGGCAAACGCACCGATACGATTATTAATAGCTGCCAGTGGGACTGGTGGACATTTGTTTCCAGCGATCGCACTGGCACAAAAACTTCCAGATTATCAAATAGAATGGCTGGGAGTACCCAATCGGTTAGAAACTCAACTTGTCCCCAAACAGTATCCTTTGAATACTATTGCAGTTGAAGGGTTTCAGCAAGGGTTTGGACTTTCCTCGGTTCGCATTTTGGGTAAACTCGCCCTTTCGATTCTAGAAGTCAGACGAATTCTCAAACAGGGAAATTTTCAAGGGGTGTTTACCACAGGGGGTTACATTGCCGGGCCAGCCGTCATTGCGGCGCGTTCTCTCGGTTTACCCGTGATTTTCCATGAATCTAATGCCTTACCTGGTAAAGTAACTCGCTTTTTTGGCCCTTGGTGTAGTGCAGTAGCCTTGGGATTTGAAGTAGCTGCTAAGTATTTACCGCGTGCCAAAAATGTCTATGTTGGTACTCCTGTAAGAGCGCAATTTCTTGATGGGGGAATTAATCCGCCATTGGATTTAGGTATTCCTGATGGTGTTCCTTTAATTGTTGTTTTTGGAGGTAGCCAGGGTGCAATTGCAATCAATAAGTTAGTGCGCGAATCTGCAAAAGCTTGGTTTGATGCTGGTGCTTATGTAGTACACTTAACTGGCGATCGCGATCCAGAAGCAGATAGTCTCAAACACCCACAATACATAGCCTTACCTTTTTACAACAATATGGCAGCCTTGTTGCAACGAGCAACTCTTGCCATTAGTCGTTCTGGCGCAGGTAGCTTAACAGAATTGGCAGTGTGTGGAACGCCAGCGATTTTGATTCCTTACCCCTTTGCCGCAGAAGACCATCAATCTTACAATGCAGACGTATTTACTTCATCGGGTGCAGCGTTAACCTTGAAGCAATCTGAGTTGACGACTGAAGTATTGCAAAGTCATGTGTTGAATTTATTGCAGTCACCGCAAGAGTTAGCAAAGATGGGGGAAAAAGCTCATGCGATCGCAGTTCCTGATAGTGCCGAAAAGTTGGCGCAGCTAGTGCGTGAGGTAATAGAAACTTAAACAATTCCAAATTCACGCATTGAACATAATAAGAGACAATAGGAATTTATTTTCCAAGTTATGAATATTTTATTTAACCAAAAATTACGCATTGCATTAGGTTGTGCTGGTTTATTACTTGTCAGTTTAGCTAGTAGCCATCTATATACTCAGTCAAAAACTAAACAGCTAGCCCATCAATATCAGTCTTTTAATAATCAGCAAGACAATTTTGTTCCACTTCAATCACAGATTTATTTTACTTCAAATAAAGTTGCTGGCCCAATTAATTTAAGGCTTCAAAATCCTTTTTTCACTCAACAAATGTCTGAAGAAATTATAGGTAAACAAAAGGCTGTTTTGTATCACTATAATCTATTAGCAGCCGCTGCACCATATTCAGTTGTTGATGAATTCAAAAAATATAAATTTAGCATTAATAGTAGCCAAATTGCTACTCCAGGAAAACTACCAAATAGTAAGGTTAAATTCAATCAAAGAGATTTATTAACCGTTCTTGTTAATACTAGAAAATATTTTCAATATTATGCTTCAAAAGACCCAGATATTATGCGTACAGGAGTGCTTGCTACTCAAGGAGTTACTGTAGCAGATGTGCTCAAAACTTTGGATTTCATGATTGCTGTTTTGAAGGAGGATATTACTAACAATCGGGCTACTCGTTTACAAGACTCTAAATTTATCAACACCAATTTTCGAGTTATCAAATGGTCTGCCTATAACCCAAAAAGTAAACAGCAAAAACAATTACGAATTACCAAATATGCTGTATTTACTCACCCTGGTTCCCGCAAGAAAACCTCTACTTTTAATATACCAATTTATAGCTTAAAAGAAAACTCTAATAACGATAAATTCTACACTCGGTACACAAAGCAAGATGTTTTGTCTGGTATTTATGAACCAGGTGGCCGAGAATTTGGAAAAGTTACAACTCTTGCTTATCTAACCAGAAATGGCTTAGAAGAAGCAATTATGGAAGGAACAATCCTGATTAATTTTACAGATGGTTATAAGGCATTTTTTAATGTAGATAGAAACAATGGAATGGCTTATATCCGCGGATTAAAGGCAACAGCACAAAAGCGTTATTGGTATTTTAGAGAAGTCAATGCTATTAAAGGCTATGGGTACAAAATAGATGCAAAAATTTCTATCAAACCCGGAGTCACTTTTGCTGGAGATGTTTTGAATATTGGTTTAGGTAAAGTTATTGTAATTGAGCATACTCAAGGTGGTCGTAAACAGCTGCAAATGGGAGTCATCGCCGATACAGGCGGAGCATTTTTACCCAATCTTTATCAACTCGATTTTTTGGCAGGTATTTTTCAGAATAAAAAAGAATTTGGGCAGAATATCAGCCAATTACCAGACTATGCTACAGCATATTTTTTAGTTAAGAAGTAAGGGACTTCCAGAGTATAAAATATACAGCGAATAGTAATGATAATCATTCTGAGGGGGGAGAGAGCCGTTATGGAATCACCTGACACATCAAGCAACGTACAGATGCCTGTTCAACAGGGTGGACAACACCCAGAATCATCAATGGGAGTTCTAGATAAGAACAAACCTGAAACCAAGCCTGATCAGTCTGAGCCGGAGCTTCAAGCATCAAACACTGTTGAAAAGAACCGGGAAATTCGGCTACGGTTACTTCCGATTGGAGTGCTGTTCATCGCCTTTGCCCTTTGGGGAGTGTTTGGGAAGATTCCCAATCGGGCTGAAGGACGTGCAGGGATTTTGATTCCTCGTTCCAGCGTTGCGATTCAGCCGCGTGAAGGGGGTCGGGTATTGACGCTGAATATTCGACCGGGTGATTCTGTAAAGATTGGGCAAGTATTAGCCACGATGGAGTTTCCTGAACTGGAGACAGAATTGCAAGACAAGCGCCATCGCCTTGCAGATCTCAAGGCACAAAACCACCAAATTGGTTCCGTTCAAACGAATCGTAGTCAACTCAATTCAAGCGCTGTAGCACAGAAGCTTCAGGCAAATTTGGGTCAGATTGAATCGCAGCGCGTGCAATTGGCGAGTAATCAGAGCCAGCGAAAAGCGTACCTCGATCACCTCAAGTACCTGCATAGCTTTAAAGCATCTACAGATGAGAGACTCTCTGCTTACAATGCTTTGGCAAAAGAGGGCGCTGTCCCTCGGATTGGATTCCAACCCTATTTCTTTCAATTCAGTCAACAAGAAGTTGCCAATTCTGTGAATCAGACGCAAGTAGCCCTTGATCGTCTTAAGGGAGAGGATGAGAGCTTGCGGGCACAGATACAAACCCTGATGGCAGCGAACGAGGCACTGACTACCGAGAAGCGCGGCATCGACCTGCAAGATACCGTCAGTGATGTGACTCGATATAATGCGATCGCTGACCAACAACGCGATATCAACACCTTACAAACTAGAATTCGTGCCAATAGCCAGGTCGTCAGTCTCTACAACGGTAAAGTTGAGGAAATTTCTGTTAATTCAGGCGAAGTCGTGCCTCCGAGTGGTCGCATCGGCAGGCTCGCAGTCGATAACCCCAATGCCAAAGTCAATGTGGTGGCACTGTTCAAAGTGGGTGATGCGAAACGGTTAGCACCAGGAATGGAAGTCGAAGTCATTCCTGATTTATACGAGCGCGAACGCTATGGTGGCATCGTTGCAAAAGTCATTCAGGTGGCTCAACAACCAGTTACCGCATCCGAATTATCCAATCTGGTCGGCAGTCAGGATCTGGCAGAGAAGCTGTTATTGGGACGCGATAAGGACGATCGCGATAAGCCTCAACCGATAAACGCCAGCGTGACGAAGGTGATCCTGGAACTGCAAACGGACTCTCATACGCCCAGCGGCTTTAAGTGGACTGAAGGTAAAGGAGCACCCAGAGCGATTACCGACGGGACAACCGCCGATGTCAAAGCTGTGATTGAGGAGCGATCGTTATTCAGTTACCTAACCCCCGCTTTTCGTTGGATTACGGGAGTGTATGGACACTAATTTGTAATTGGAGCCTCATGGTATGCAACATTCTAAAAGACGGGCAAAATGGTGGGTTTGGTGGCTGAAGTGGTGGGTAATTGCAGCCGCGATCGTGTTTATCTTGATGGTCTTTAGTGAGCCACCCCAGCTTTGGTTCTGGTTGGTCGCATTTTTTGCGCTACTTCTCTATTCTGTTGAACGCGCAATCAACGAGTGAATAAAAGATCGTCCTACAACCTCGAAAACGATGGGATGGGTCACATTTCCGGCTGAAATTTAGAGGAGAAGCAAATTCCTTGGATACTCAGTACTCAACGATCATCAAACAGGGATTGAAATTTTCACTTGGTGCCGGATTATTGGGTAGCTTTTTCTGGCATCGGGCAGACTTATTGGATAACTATGTTTATCCTATTTTCGGCTATGTTTCTGTTCTGATTGAACCTGCCGCAGGCGGCGCAATTATTGCGGGTCTGGGACGGGTCGGCGGCAGTGCTCTAGGTGGATTTATTGCTGCTATTTTGGTGAATTCATTTGGTCTCTATGGCTCAGGCTTATTTATCATTCCGCCGATTACTTTCATTCTATCTGCGTTAATTTGTGAAACCTATCGCTGGCAGGCAGCCTATTCTCAAGCAACATTGCTGGGAACGCTGATTGCAATGAGAGCAGTTGGGACATCAAATCAGCAAGATATATGGCTGTATCTAAAATCGCGTCTGATAGATAACTGGATTGGCGTTTTGGTGGGAATTGCCGTAGCACTGCTGTTTTGGCGACAGGATACTCGCACTGAGTTAAGCAGAAACTTGAAGCAGTTTTTGCAGGGTGTACCTCGTTTGTTTCACTTAATCGTGAATCAGTATGCCATGTCTCCCCAGTTAGAGAATACCGAAAATAATCATACTCCCGTTCTTTCCGCCTTCGTGCCGCCATCTTTGCTACTCGATCGGCTGACAAAAACCACACAAGCCAGCCTGACAACTTTGACAAAAGCCGCTTCTGAATTTCAGAGTCAGACGCTAACGGAGGAGAATTGGAGTGCAATTTTAACCAGTCAAAGCCAGCTTTGCCGGCAATTGGCAGATATGTTAGCTCTGGCTGATCAAAATGAGCAAACGTTAGCCCGTCAGTTTAGGGTTGAATTAAATCAGTTTGCTCAACATCTGGAAAAAAGCTGTGATCAGTTAAGCACGATCGCCCATACATTCCATCCTTTTAATCATGATCTTTCTGAACTAGAGCAAGACTTAGCCGTTATCAAAGATAAACTTAATCACCTGCGCTCCACTGGCGAAATTGGTGAATACAACATCTCAGAAACGTTGCGATTCTTTCAATTGCTCCAGCTTTTGATCCAATTTACCCAGGAGTTGCGATCGCTGCAAAATCGACTGCTCTATAAAGTGAATGTTGCTGCAACCCATCAGCGAAGGAAACTCTTGACCTTTCCGAAGCACAGGTCTATACCTATGAAGCGGGCGATCGAAATTGTTGGTATGGGCATTGCGATCGGAATGGTAATCGCCATTGTTCACCATATCGATTTCCCCTATCCTTCTGCCTATGAGACAGGGGCTGAAGTTATTATTGTTGCCCTAATTACAATACTCGTTCAACCGACACGCGGAAGGGCGATCGCGCTCAGTCTGGCTGCTGTCATTTGTTTCTGGATCAGCCTCTTCTTTATATATCTCCTGGCTATTTCCTTTGGCTATAATCCCATCACGTGCTGTGTGGTTTTCTTTTTCATTTATGTCTGCTGTGCGTTGTTGGGATTTACCCCGATTGCTCGTGTGGGTGCTATTATTGCAGCCAATTGGCTCGCAAAAGACATTTTCCCTTTCTTTTATCAGGGACTGGCAGCGGTGGTAATTGCCATTCCCTGTGGCGTGTTGATTGCTTTATTGATTACAACCGTATTCATGGGTGGCTCTGCTGCAAATGAATTAGAAAAGAGTTTTGCTCAAACCTTTAAGCAACTTGGACAGCTCTATCAATCCCTGTTAACAACTTATCTTCAGGGTGCAACCCCATCCTTAGAAATCACTCAACTGAAAGCAACCCTTGCAAAGACAATTGCTCAACATCCAATGGCTTTAAAGATTGCGGGTCTTGAGGAAGGTTCGAGTGGATTGGCAACCAAGCATAAAAATCTTTGGAATTTCTTGCTGGGTTACGAACAAACGCTTTTTGCCCAACTTGGAACATTGGCAGATGAATTGCAACAACCGATGCCCGATGCGATTCGACAACAGTATTTATCAGAATTCCAGGCGATCGCTAAAGCAACGGTCGATGCGTTTAATCAACTATCGGCAATGATTACCGCTCCAATGCTCCCGCAATTCTCTCAGGGATCATCCTTAGTCCGGGAAATTGAATCGATTGAACAGCACCTTTTGCGGCGGCGAGTTGAAAGTCGAAGCTATCCCCTCGAACAATTAATCGCGTTCAGTTCCACCTTTATGACGATGAAAGCGATCGCCAGTAATCTAAACCGAATCAGCCAGACGTTGCCAACCTATGCTCAGTAGACATGAGAGCGACTGAATCTGAAACGAGGAACAAACAATTAACTCTGGATGGTTAACGACGATCGCAGTTCTCATGATTGTTTTAGGAATAGTTGCGATCGTATTTCCCTTTGTTGCCACGATTACTTCAACCTTTGTATTTGGTTGGATCTTTATCTTTGCCGGAATTGCTCAAATCGTTTATGCCTTTCAATCTAAAGGGGCAGGTCGAGTTGCCTGGAAGCTCATTCTAGGACTTTTGTATCTTCTAGCTGGAATTCTTGTCGTAACCAATCCGCTCCAAGGGGGTGGTCGCCGAGATACGTGCAAAATGGGACACGTTGTAAAGTTTGGTAAAGAAATCGGGTTGAAACCATTGATTTTAGGTTCAGTGTGGCCATCAAAGTCATAGAAATAGAAGCCACGACCTTCATTCCAGTGGTTAATTTGTCCTTTATTCTGATGCATGGGGTCGCTAGTGTATTCAATACCTGCCTCTTTGACGCGTGCAAAAATTGCATCAAATTCTTCATCACTGACATGGAACGCATAATGATAATGATGTGGCTCAAACGCTTCAGCGTCAGCGAAGTCGAGCGTTAATGCATCATTTATAGCAGTCGAAGCATAGGTTAGGACTATGTTGGTTGCTGAAACCTTTGATAATACTGAGTTTCTACTCAGCACTCAGCACTCAGCACTCAGCACTTTGCTATATATGCACAGCAGCGAAGTGACCAACGGGAAGCTCGACCTCTAAACCGAAAATTTTTGCAAAGAACCTCGCCGATGCTTCTTTGTCATGTACGGGCACTATGGTGTGATTTAGAGTAATTGTCATGTCACACCTCCCCTCCTAATTTTGGTAGTAATCCATATCAACTCTCTATTTAGAGTCGATCGCAACAATGTTCCTTTCTATTTTATCTTTTCAGCGCTAACACCAGAGTAAATATATCGAAATTCTATCTTCGCTGTATTTGGAACACCTGCAAACACTAAGATACAACGCTTCAATAAGCAAACCTGATAACTAGTATTAGGTTTACTGTAGTAATAAAACTTGATTAAAAATTGTAAAGCAGTGTAAAGTAATCTCACAGGCAAAAACAA
>NZ_JAVRBM010000055.1:0-59484 GCF_034531255.1 Nostoc sp. ChiQUE01b
CTCCCCCTGCTCCCCCTGCTCCCCCTGCTCCCCCTGCTCCCCCTGCTCCCCCTGCCCCCCTTCCCCTTATCACGTAATGCCCCTCGCTTATCCACGCCGTCAGCGGCAACTCGAAAGTTTAGTCCAAAAATTTGGTTTGTCGCTAGAAGCACCTATAAAGTGGGAACTGCTGGATTTAGCGCTCACTCATCCCACTGTTTCTGATTCGGCAAATTATGAACAGCTGGAGTTTGTTGGCGATGCAGTGGTGCGGTTAGTATCAGCTGTTGTGTTATGGGAAAATTATCCCGATTGTCCGGTGGGGGATTTTGCGGCAATTCGTTCGGTATTGGTGAGCGATCGCATCCTTGCCCAATTGGCCAGAGTTTATGGTTTGGAGTTATACTTACTAGTCGCTGGCAGTGCTACCGCTGATAAAGTTGGTCTAGAGTCACGGCTGGCAGATGCTTTTGAAGCAGTTTTGGGTGCGCTTTACTTAAGTACTCAAAATCTGGAATTGATTCGCTCTTGGCTAGATCCCCACTTTCACCAACTAGCAACAGAAATTCGCCTCGATCCTGCCAGACTAAATTACAAAGCTGCTCTCCAAGAATGGACTCAGGCGCAATTTAAAGTTTTACCAGAGTATCGGGTTGTGGAAGTCACTCAACCGCATCGCAATCAAGAACGTTTCATGGCTGAAGTGTGGCTGCACGGAAACAAACTAGGAGTTGGTAAGGGACGCTCAATCAAAACCGCAGAACAAGCCGCAGCTAAAGTAGCTTTTTTAGCAATTCCTAAACCGCAAATACCCTGAGTGTAACAGACAGCTAATTAGCTGATAATCAGTTGATTGTCATTAGTCATTTGTTCATTGTCTTTCAATACTTCTCGGTTAGCGCAATTAGTCGTTGCAGATCCCCCCAACCTCCCTTAAAAAGGGGGGCTTCTAACCCTCTTTTACCCCCTTTTTAAGGGGGTCGCCGTAGGCGGGGGGATCTGAATTTAGGACGACTCAACCTTTATCCGAGAAGTATTGCCTTGTCTTCTGTATACAAATGACTAATGACTAATAACTAATGACAAATGACAAATGACAAATAAAATTAATATTGCTGTAATCGGAGTTGGGCGTTGGGGAGTGCATTTGCTGCGGAATTTTTTAGCACATCCCCAAGTAGATGTAGTTGCTGTAGTAGACCCCCATCCAGAACGATTAGCGGTGGTAAAGCAGCAGTTTGACTTAGATAAAAATGTATTATTAACAACCCAGTGGGAAGATTTAAAAAAAGTACTAGGGTTGACAGGAGTGGCGATCGCAACTCCAGCTATCACCCACTATGCTTTAATTAAAGACGCTCTCCAACAGGGATACCATGTTTTGGCTGAAAAACCCCTAACTCTCAATCCAGCAGAATGTCGGGAACTTTGCCAGTTAGCAGAACAGCGTCATTTAATACTGATGGTTGACCACACCTATTTATTTCACCCAGCAGTTGAGCAAGGGCAAACTGTAGTACAAGCAGGTAAATTAGGTGATTTACGCTATGGCTACGCGACGCGCACTCATTTAGGGCCTGTCCGCCAAGATGTTGATGCACTGTGGGACTTAGCCATTCACGATATTGCTATCTTTAACGCTTGGCTGGGTCAAATTCCTGTGCAAGTACAAGCAACGGGTACAGTGTGGCTACAAGGAGCAGGGGAGCAGGGAAGCGGGGGAGCAGAGGGTAAGAAAGAGACAGATTCTCCTCTGCCTCAAGGTTTGGCTGATTTAGTATGGGTAACACTGACATACCCAGATGGCTTTCAAGTTTATATTCATTTGTGCTGGCTGAATCCTGATAAACAGCGACGGCTGGGGATTGTAGGTAGCCTTGGTAGTTTGATTTTTGATGAAATGTCGCGATTGTCACCTCTAACCCTACTACATGGTGAGTTTGAACAGCAGGGCAATCAATTTATTCCTGTGAATCAAAGACAGATAGCGCTGGAATTAGAGCCAGGGGAACCATTGCAACGGGTTTGCTCCACTTTTGTTGTCTCTGTTATAAACACTACTCCCTCAGAGGTTTCGTCTGGCTGGGTAGGCACACAGTTAGTAGAAATTCTTGCTGCTCTAACAGTATCTCTTGGCCAAGGCGGTAAACCTATTTTTCTTAAGTAGCTGCGTAAATCTTACCCCACCTTAACCCTCCCTTATAAAGGCTACAGTGTACACACAAGTCCTCCGCCTATTAGTTATAATTTCCGCATCTGTGCAAAAACCTGAAAACTCTTTCTCTCCCTGCCCCCTGCTCCCTTGCAGTCTTAATGATAAGTCTTTCACCGGACACGATATTACCTCTTGAAAGTCCCATTCGCACAAACCCCTCCTTTTGGAAGACTTACCAAAATAGTTTGCAAGGGCGAAAGTCGAATCTCGCAAGTCTCATTTCCAAATAGCAACTGGGACTTCGGGAACTTTTCTTTGTCTACCTCTATTTTCACAGACTTGTTGATCCCCAAAGAGGAACTTCCTACAGACTCCTGTAGGCTGGGATAGCGGCTTGCCTTTACTGGCTCATTCCCAGAGGAGAATCCCAGATCCCCCACATTTGCTTCTTTATTTGAAACAGCTAACAGCGAGATATCAATCAAAGGTAAAGTAATTTTCAGTGTCGTACCTTGATGAAGTCCCGCACTCTCAAGAGTAATGCTACCTCCCATGAGTTCGATTAAGTTTCGTGAAATCGCTAGTCCCAGTCCAGTACCTTCAAACTGACGTGTCGTAGTGCCATTCACCATTACAAAGGGGCGAAATAGTTTGTGCTGTTGAGTCGGATCGATACCTATACCTGTATCTTTGACAGCTACTACCACCTGAGATTTACCACTACTAGATTGAATTTCTGTAGTAATGGTGATGCTTCCGGTATCGGTGAACTTGGTGGCGTTGCCGATAACATTAATCAGCACTTGCTTTAGTTTTGCCGCGTCTGCCTTAATTGGGATCGCTTGGGGAGCTAACTCACATTTCAATTGCAAGCCCTTTTGTTGGACATTAACTGATTGTAAATTAATTACCTCTAACAATAGTTGTCGGAGGTCAATTGGCGTGGATACAACTGAAAGCTTACCTGCTTCGATTTTAGAAATGTCGAGTAAATCATTAATAATACCTAGCAAGTGAATCGTTGTTTCATCAGCACGTTTGAGAAACTCCATTTCTTCTTCCCGGTCATCACATAAACCCTCTTCAACCAGGCGAATACAGTTAATAATAATATTTAATGGGTTTCTCAATTCATGGGAAGTTGTAGCTAAAAACTGACTTTTAATTTGGTTAGCACTTTTTGCTTCTTTCCAAGCTATTTCTAGTTCTTCCGATCCAGCTTTCAACCGTTCTACCATTTGGTCTAATGCTTGGGCCAGTTGATTGAATTCCCGAATTTGAAAATTGTGCGGAACTGGTTGTGCAGCATGGTGAGAGTGAATATTGAGAGCATAGTCTCGCAATTCTTCTACAGGACGGGCCAAGTAAGGAGCTAAATATAGAGATGCTAACAAACTTGCACCAATCAAACCAACTGTCAAAACGATAAGAATTAATTTGATTTCCTCTAAACCAAAAAGCGCATTATCGACGCTAGTAACAGCTAAAACTATCCATTTTTGCTGCTGCTGTTGAGCGAGTGGATTTGGAATTGCTGTATAGCCAGCAACTAATTCTTTTCCTTCGATAAAAGAGAAATTTATCGAATCGTTTTGTCCCGTAATTGCATTTTTAATTATGCTTTTAATTTGGGAAGCATGAGGGTGCTGATTAATATTAGTTCCCACCCAATCTGTGAATGGGTGTGCCAAAATTGTGCCATCTTCAGCAATCACTACCATAGCGCCCGTGAGCGATCCCGGCGGATTTATGGTTTGTTGGTACAATGCAGACTGAATACTTAAGCTGTAAATTGAATTTCTTCGGCTATCGGAGACTGGTGCAGATACAACTACTTGCAATTGATTTTGTGTATTTCTTTTTCCAGTCATTCCTGCCTTTGGCGGGAAGATTGCTTTGACATCAATTCCAGCACTAGGTAAAGGTAATCTCAATTCGCTAATTTTTCGATCCCCACAGCTACTAGCAATTAGCTTGTGGTTTAGGAGATTTGTTAATTGGATGCACTCAATACTAGCTGGAAGTTGTTGCCTTAACTGCGTGAGAATTTCTTGCTCTTGTATAGGTGAATCCGACGGAATCACCGTTGTTTTGCTTACACTCTGCAAATTAGCTTTTAAGATTGCGATCGCATCTCCAATTCTCTCCCCTTTACTGATGGCGCTTTCTGTTAAATTTTGCCGTGCCGTTCCCAATATACTAGAACGTGCCTTATTCAAGGCAACAATTTCGCCTACAAGTAAAACTGGAACAAACAGCAGCAATATTCTCGTTACTAAAATTCGACGAAAGGAAGATTGGCGGGAATTAGTCATCGAGTGTCTCACTTTGCACCTGCAATCTACAACACCAAAGATATGCAATTAGACCAGCTAGATGAGACATTTTATTAAATGATCAGAATTTTATTTTCAATGTTTAAAAATAACAAATTGCTATAATTCAAAAAGAAACGTGGTATACCAAAACTCGTATATGCTAGATGTAAAAGCGATTTATGTTGCATATCAATACAGTAGAGTGGGGAAATTATAAAACAGTAGCTTGCAGGTATGGTTTTGTTTGAGAATCTATATCCGACTAAAGAAAATATTAAAACTATCAAATCAATTTAATGTTGCAACATCGTCCTCATACTACAGTTGTTTTAGCAATGAGTGCAGATGGCAAGATAGCAGATTTTAAGCGATCGCCTGCTCGGTTTGGCTCAAGGGTTGATAAAGCACACTTAGAAAAACAAATTGCTGCCTCTGATGCCGTTTTGTTCGGTGCTGGGACTCTGGACGCTTATGGAACAACACTTACTGTAACCGATCCAACTCTAGTGCAACTTCGGGCGCAAGGAGGGAAGCCTCGGCAACCAGTTCATATAGTGATTACAAACTCTGCAAACCTTAATCCGGAAATTCGCTTTTTTAAGCAACCAGTTAGACGCTGGCTACTCACCACAACAGCAGGAGAATTTTCGTGGAAAGAACGCTTACAGACGTTTCACTCAACTCTGGAAATCGGAGTACAAGAGTATCCTCCAGAATTTGAGCAGATTCTGGTTTTTGAAACACCAACGCGAGAAATTGACATTCTCGCAGCCTTGAAGCAACTAGCCACTCTACATATAACACGCTTGGCGGTCTTGGGTGGAGGTGAATTAGTAGCTTCCTTGCTGGAACTAGATTTAATTGATGAATTATGGCTAACTGTCTGTCCACTGATTTTAGGTGGTAATACTGCACCCACACCTGTAGAAGGGAAAGGATTTTTACCTGATTTGGCTCCCAAGTTACAACTCATAGAAGTTCATACAGTTGAGCAAGAAGTGTTTTTGCATTATCGCCTGCAACGACCGGCAGATTAGATTACGCTAAGTTAAGTTATTGGGTTTTGGGGATGGGGCATTGGGCATTGGGCAAAAGAGGCACAAGAGGCAGAGGTGCACAGGGGCAGAGGGGTAAAACTTACTGCAACTTCTCCCCTGCTCCCCTGCTCCCCTGCTCCCCTGCTCCCCTGCTCCCCACTCCCCACTCCCTACTCCCTACTTCCCTAAGATGGTGGAACAACTTAAGCCTCGCTATTCTGTCGTTTGGACGAACAAAATCGCTGAAGTACCTCAAAATGCCTGGAATGCTTTGGCAATGCCACTCAAAACGCCATTTTTAGAATGGGAGTGGCTGAATAATCTCGAAACTTCCCAGAGTGTTACGGCTAAAACTGGTTGGTTGCCAAATCACTTGACACTGTGGCGAAATAAAACGCTGATTGCTGCTGCACCACTCTATCTTAAAGGACATAGTTCTGGTGAATTTGTTTTCGATCACCAATGGGCAGAGTTAGCCGATCGCATCGGAATTCAATATTACCCAAAATTGCTGGGAATGACACCATTTACTCCTGCTGAAGGTTATCGATTCTTAATCGCCCCAGGAGAAGATGAGGATGAAATCACAGCGCTGATGGTGCATGAAATTGACACTTTTTGCTCCAAAAATCGGATTTCTGGGTGTCATTTTCTCTACGTCGATCCCCAATGGCGTCCGATGCTGGAACGACATGGCTTTACAACTTGGCTGCACCACAGCTACATTTGGGAAAATGCTGGCTTTAAAACTTTTGATGATTACTTGAAGGTGTTTAACGCCAATCAGCGCCGCAATATCAAGCGGGAACGCAAAGCTGTGGAAAAAGCAGGTTTACGATTACAACCACTAGCTGGGGATCAAATTCCTCAGTCTTTGTTTCCCTTGATGCACCAATTTTATGCTGACACCTGTGATAAGTTTGGCTGGTGGGGTAGCAAGTATCTCACCCGGAGGTTTTTTGAGCAGCTACACACCGATTATCGCCATCGAGTCTTGTTTGTTGGTGCATATAGCGAGGAAGATAATTCTCATCCTTTAGGAATGTCCTTTTGTTTATTTAAAGGTGACAAACTCTATGGACGCTATTGGGGGAGTTTTCAAGAAATAGATTGCTTACATTTTGATGCTTGTTATTATGCACCGATTGAATGGGCGATCGCTAACAGCATCCAAATTTTTGACCCTGGCGCGGGTGGGCGACACAAAAAACGGCGCGGTTTCCCTGCTATGCCCAATCATAGTCTGCATCGCTTTTACAATAATCGTTTAGGACAAATTTTACGTCCCTATATTAAGGAAGTGAATCAACTCGAACAGCAGCAGATTGAGGCAATTAATGCAGAGTTGCCATTTAGTAACCGAGATTCTTAAAAGTTTGCCAAGGCAGAGGGTTAATTAACAGTGAACAACGAATTACACTTGATATAGAGTGTAAAAACCCTCAAGAAAAAATTTCCTTTTTATAATGCTTATGGATTTAATAGTTGAAGATTTAGCCGCAATTGATGATAAACTTTCCCAGCGTCATATTGACCTCGATCCCGGTGGATATTTCATTATTTACTTGGATCGAGACGCAGGGTTAATTTATGCCAAGCATTTTACAAATGTGATTGACGATCGCGGTTTAGCTGTCGATCCTGAAACGGGAAAGGTTATTCCAGCGCGAGAAAAGGTAGAACGAACTCATACAACAGTTTTTAGCGCCAGAACGGCAAAAGAACTTTGCGTGAAGATTTTTGAAGAAACTCAGCCCTCTCCTGTAACTCAATTAGATCATGCAGCTTATCTGGGTCGAGAATTTGTCCGGGCTGAGGTAGCTTTAGTTACAGGGCAAGAGTATGTTCAAGATTAAAGTTAGGAGTGAGGAGTTAAAAGTTAAGAGTTAGAAATTCATAACTCCTAACTCCTAACTCCTAACTCCACTCCTAACTCCACTCCTAACTCCGCCATTACCCATTAGATGAAGGCTGATTTATCTGATAGATATAGTAAGTTGCCATTGGGATAACGGTGGCAGCAATTAACAATCCTACTACCCAAGCAGTAGCGTTGCCTTGGTTGGTTTCTTCTGCTTTCTTGAAAGTGCCTCCAACCTGCACATTGTCAGTTATTTGGGGTGGCCCTGGATCGGCTTTGCCAGAGAGAACGGCGACAAGGCGATCGCTTGCATCGAGAAATGCCTGATTGTATTTGTCACCATTGCGTAACGGCACACTTACTGTTTCAGTAGCTACACTCTCGGCAATAGAGTCAGTAAGCGTTGGCTTGACTTGATCCCCAGTAATAATGGCGGTACCATTGGTAACTGTATCAAGAACCAATAAAGTTTGATTAGCTTGGGCTGCTTTTGTCGGAAACCATTTTTCAAAAAGTTCTTTAGAAAAGCTTTCTGGTGTTTCGCCGTAGTCGAGTCGGCGAACAGTAACAATTCTGACTTCCTTATCTGTTTGCTTTGCCAAATCTTTAAAAGCGCTGCTAATCTTGCCTTCATTCAAACGGCTGATGACTTCACCTTGATCCAAAACCCAGGTGTCATTCCCCGCTGTCAGGCTGGGTATTTGATACACACCTGTGGCTAAAGCAGGTGTAGCAAACAGCGAAGTTGCGAAAATAACCGTCACCAAAGGTAGAATTAGCCGAATGAGGTGTTTTTGACTGCTAAAAACTTGTTTGAGGAGCTGTTTCATCGTGTGATCCCTAAGACAGACTTGCACCAAAAATACTACAGAACCACTGCAAAAATCACCTCGTTCCCGATTTTCTTCAGTGTAAAATTTCTGATATTCCCAGCAAATATGTATATTGTACGGGATTTTTGATTACACAAACTTGTTCTGAAGGCGGTTGCAAGCATTAAACTAACACTAACCCCCTTACTAGTTACAAGAAATACCGCCCATTTTGGGAATTAACCCAAATGCTTAGGGCGGAATTTGCAAACCATCTAGAAATCATATCGCACGATTGATATTTTTTGCAGAATAAAGCATATTTTTTCATATAGACAAGTAGCTTTTCTTGCCATACTCATTAGATATCTGAGAGAAAAGATTGTAAATACGTGGCACTGCAACGTCTCTACAAGAGTTCTGGATAATGCATACTTAATTTATAGAGATGTCTATGTGATAGTTGATCTCTGCATTTTTTTTGAAATTTTAGCTAAATCAATATCATATGTACATGACTATACTTTTAACTAACGACGATGGCATTGATGCCCCCGGTATCCAAGCGTTGCTCAAAGCTGTAAACGGCAAAAATTCTATTATCGCTGCTCCTGCCGATCATCAGTCTGGCTGTGGACATCAAGTTACTACGACTCGTGCTATCAACCTCCAGCGACGTTCTGAGACTGAGTATGCGATCGCAGGTACTCCCGCTGATTGTGTAAGAATTGCAATAACACAAATTTCTGCAAATGTCAAATTTGTACTTTCAGGTATCAATGCTGGGGGTAACTTGGGAGTCGATGCCTACATTTCTGGCACAGTTGCTGCCGTGCGGGAAGCCGCGATGCACGGTATTCCCGGAGTTGCCATTTCCCACTATCGTAAAGCCAAGCAGAATTTTGATTGGGATCTGGCCGCTAAATTCACAGCTGAAGTTTTAGCGGATTTACTCAAGCGTCCCCTAGAACCAGGAAGCTTCTGGAACGTGAATCTGCCGCATCTGCAACCAGGAGAACCACATCCTGAGATGGTGTTTTGCCAAGCCTGTACCAAACCTTTGCCCGTGAACTATCGAATTGAAGGCGATAATTTTTATTATATAGGAGAATATAGCAAACGCGATCGCACTCCTGGCAGCGATGTAGATGTATGTTTTTCCGGCAATATCGCCGTCACCCAGTTAAGAGTTTGATATCAGCCATCAGTTACTAGTTAACTGCTACCACCTTTTAGTGGATATTGAGGAGAGCTTGTAAGGCTATTAATTAATCTTATGGCTATTGTTGGTGCGATCGCGATCGAAATTTTCAAGGATTTGAAATCTGGTAAAGTTTCAGTGGTACTGAACACTAATTTCAAAAAAAGCAGAAATATATGCAGTTTCTCAAAATTCTTCTTGTTGCTCTCGTGTTGATAGTGAACCTGC
Organism: Nostoc sp. ChiQUE01b; assembly: GCF_034531255.1. Classification (NCBI taxonomy): domain Bacteria; kingdom Bacillati; phylum Cyanobacteriota; class Cyanophyceae; order Nostocales; family Nostocaceae; genus Nostoc; species Nostoc sp. ChiQUE01b. The sequence continues at coordinate 9,592 of NZ_JAVRBM010000055.1, forward strand.
TAACTGCTCAACCCTCTTGGGCAGGCAAGGATTTTACTAAGGGGGCTGACTATGCTGAGGTAACTCAGGCGCTCAATCAACTTCTCACTGTCAAGAATACACCTGAGCAGGCGGGCTATACACCAGAGCAGTTTCAGCAGCGACTGGCACAATTACAGTTTCAGAAAAATGTCATAGAAACAGCTAGAAAACGAGCGCAGTGCCGTAATGAAACTGGAAAGACTTTGGCTGTCTATGCCAATAAACCAAAAAAATCTCCAACCCAACTCTACTTTCTGGGCGCAGGAAAAATCACCGATGATGATTGGGATTGCGATGGCATTTACTTACCCGCAGGTTCTCAAGTAGTTTTAGGCCCAAATACTCAACCACAAGAACTGACTCAACCAATCGCCGTTAAATTTGTTGATGGTACACAGTCTCTTGCTAGAACCAATCCAGCCACTGGTGCAATTGAATTGAATGTTGAACCTGCCAAAGTATTCAAGGCGGGTGAGAGTAGCTGGTTGCTCCCCACTTATTCTCAAGCAGATATCGATACGCAAATTCCCACCCCACAACTCATTGACTAATCTCATCTAGATAATTCAACTTTTATGTACTTATCGCATAAAAGTTGAACTCAAAAAATAGGATATATAAAGGAAAATCTTTAACCATTGAATAATCAACTTTTAATTAAGGAAAAATTACAAGCAAAGCTTGAGAATATTCAAACTAAGAGTGATGGCTCTCCCATTACCGATTTGCAGTTAGACAAAACCTTAGCCGCAGAAATTGAACAACTAACGACGGAATTGGAGAGTGTCAATCCCAATCTCAATCCTCTTCTTTATGCTACTTCTTTGCTAGAAGGAGCTTGGCAACTGCAATACTCTACAGCCAAAGAGATACGTTCTTTAGCTTCTCTTCCATTGGGATTAAAGCTGGGTAAAGTTTATCAAGTGATTGATGTTGCAAATAAATTGTTTTTCAATCTAGCTAAAGTTCAGCATCCTCTGGGGCTGGTATCGGGATATGTGAAAGTGACAGCTAGCTTTGAGCCAGCTAAAGAAGATTTAGAGCCTATAGCGAACAAACGTATCAACGTCTATTTTGATAAACGCTATCTATCGATTGAGAAGATTTTTAGCATTAATACTCCCCAACTTAACCCATTTAAGGTCGTCCCAGCTAATAATCCTACTAGCAGAACTGCCACACTGGATATTACTTACTTAGATGAAACCTTAAGAATTGGACGTGGAGGAGATGGAAGTTTATTTATTCTTAGCAAATCCGATAATTTATCTGACTTCACCTCCGAAATTTGAGATTAATCGCGCCTCTGAATGAATATGACTTTCTCAATCATGTATCTTTTCAGCAAAGTAAAACCAGGCTCTGCGATGGTAGAGCTTAAAACATTAAATTTAAAGGTAAATCATGGTATAGAAGGAGATATTAACGCCGCTCCTATAAGTCCCAGGCAAGTTTTAATTGTTAGGTATGAAGATATTGTCGAGAGTCTCATCCTTTTATTGCTGATTTGCGATCGCAAGGATTAATTCGTCCTAATATCATAGGTTTAGGGTTAGATACAGATAACCACGGTGCTTTATATACAGCAGACAATCGAGTTTCGGCGTTACTTTGTTATTTACTCCTTTATTTGCAGCAGTGCCTGCTTTCGCGACAGCTCCTGCATTGATTATGGTGGGTTTTTTGATGATGAGTAGCGTCCAAAAGATTAATTGGAATGAGCCAGCAGAAGCAATTGCTGCGTTCCTAATTCTTCTAATTATGCCCCTGACTTACTCGATTGCAGAGGCATTGGCAATTGGTTTCATTATTTATCCTTTGATTAAAGTTTTCCAAGGACTGGCTTATCAAGTGAATAAAACTGTATATTTTTTAGCAGCTATCTCTGTGTTTCACTTCGTACTAAAGAGTAATGTACTGGTGTAGGTTCCTTAAAGTATTAACCGAAACGCCCAGAAATGTAGTCGCGGGTGCGGGGGTCTAATGGGTTGTTAAAGATTTGCTCTGTAGCGCCAAATTCAACCATTTGACCAATCCGACTTTCATCGGTGCTAAAGAAAGCCGTAAAATCAGAAACGCGAGCGGCTTGCTGCATATTATGGGTGACGATCGCAATTGTCAACTCAGACTGCAAACTATGGAGTAGTTCTTCTACTTTCATGGTAGCGATGGGGTCAAGAGCCGAGCAAGGCTCATCCATCAGCAGAACTTTCGGCTTGACTGCTAAAGCACGGGCAATACATAATCTTTGTTGTTGACCACCAGAAAGCCCTAAAGCTGATTTATCCAGCTTATCTTTGACTTCATCCCAAAGAGCAGCGCTGTGAAGTGCAGATTCGACAATTTCATCTAATTCTAATTTTGAATACCTGCCTGCTATTCTCATCCCGTAGGCAACATTTTCGTAAATGCTGATCCCAAAAGGATTTGGTTTTTGGAACACCATACCAATTTGGCGGCGTAACCGATTGATGTTGACACGAGGATCGTAAATATTCTGACCAAAAAATTCCACATCTCCTTCAACTTTGACAGGCCCTTCTAATTCGCTAATGCGATTAAGAATTTTGATAAAGGTAGATTTACCACAACCACTAGGGCCAATAATTGCGGTTACTTGGTTCTGATAAATATTTATTGACACCTTTTCAATAGCTTTTGTTGTGCCATAGTAAAAGCTGATATTTTTAACTTTGATAGCTGGAATTAGGTTACTCATGCTTTCCCAAGGTACGAAATAAAACAAAAATTTATTTTTACTTAATTCTTCTTTGTCTAATAACTAAGCGAGAAAGAATACTGACACATAAAATTAAACCTAGTAGAACTATAGAAGTAGTCCACACTAATTGGCTTCTTTGTGGGTCGGGGTCGTTGTAAAGGTTAAAAATCAATACTGGTAAAGAAGCTGTGGGACTTAACAATCCTTCTGACCAATCTAAACTAAATAAAGCGGTAAAAATTAAGGGTGCTGTTTCACCAGCTGCACGAGCTACACCTAATAAAATCCCTGTGGTAATTCCGGGGATTGCAGTAGTTACAACGATGCGAAAAGTAGTTTGGAAGCGAGTTCCACCTAAAGCAGCAGAGGCGAGGCGTTGAGATGTGGGGATCAGTTTTAAGGATTCTTCTGTTGTCAGTATAATTACAGGTAGCATAATTACAGCTAAAGCAAAACCACCTGCGATCGCACTAAATCCTTTAGTTACTAAAACTATCACACCATAAGCAAATACGCCGACAACAATTGAAGGCACGCCTGTAAGAATATTAGTGACAAAACGAACAATACTAGAAACTGGATTAGTTTGACTAAATTCTGCTAAGAAAATTCCTGTCACGATCCCTGTGGGAATGCTTAAAATAGCACCAATTACTACCATGATTATGGTTCCCAAGATGGCATTGCCAAAGCCATTATCAATAACTGCTTTGACAAACATTTCTGATTTGAGTCCAGAGATTCCCCGAATGAAAATTTCCCACAAAATTGATAATAAAGGAATGAGTACTAGACCTGTAAGACCAAAGGCGATCGCATTCATTGCATAGGTAAATATTACTCGTTCTGTTGGCAAAGGACTGCATAATTCTCTTGCCAGAGATTCATCAGTTTCTGATTGAATGTAACCACTCATATTTTTTATAATTTTTGATTTATAAACGTCTTATTACATTGAAATATTTGTATTAAAGTAGTATTTATAGGGTGTGTTAGCGTTTTGCGTAACGCACCATTCTTAAGGATTCGGTGCGTTACGCTATCGCTAACGCACCCTACGTATCTACGTATCTTTTCAAAAATCAAATAGTAGTCCTATATAGTGTTATTTATTTTTCCTGCTAACCCACTTCACTAAGATGACAGCGCCAATATTTACAACTAGAGTCAACCCAAACAAAATTAATCCCAAATAGCTTAAAGCACCTATATGCAATCCCGGTTCAGCTTCGGCAAATTCATTAGCTAATACAGAGGGAATTGTATAACCTGGATCGAGTAAAGAAGCGCTGATTTGAGCAGAGTTACCAATCACCATAGTTACAGCCATTGTTTCACCCAAAGCGCGTCCCAAAGCAAGCATTGCTGCACTCACTATTCCAGAAAATCCAGATGGTAACAAGACTCGAAAAATTGTTTCCCAACGGGTTCCACCTAAAGCCATAGATGCACTACGTAATTCTTTAGGGATAGCCATTAAGACATCACGACTAATTGCTGCCATTGTGGGCAAAATCATGATGGCCAGAATAACTCCAGCAGTCAACATATTAGTCCCAGAAGGATCTTCTGTATTAAATAGTGGTATCCATTTAAAAGTGCTGGCTAACCACTTTTGTAAAGGTTCCAGAACTGGAATAAAGACAAAAATCGCCCATAAACCAATAATTACACTGGGAATTGCGGCAATTAATTCAACAACAAATGCTAGGGTGGTTAGTACTGATGTAGGTAAAAAATTTTCACTCGTGACTAAGGCTACCGCTATTCCCACTGGGACAGCGAATAAAATAGCGATCGCACTACTTACCAAAGTTCCATAAATATAGGGTAATGCACCAAAAATCTGATTACCTGTATCCCAATCTTGTCCCCACAAAAACCCCATTCCAAACTGCTTAATGGCTGGTAGAGCTTCGTGTAAAATTACCCAACTCATTAACAATAGCACTGCAACCGTAATCACAGCAAAAAAGTATACTAGCCGTGTAAAACCTTGGTCAAACCAGAAATTTGTGCCGCTGGTAGTAGTTAGATTGAAATTTTCATCGCCTAGATTTGAATCATCTGATAAATTTGCCATTACAAATCAATAAAATAGTTTTTTCTTACTAGTAGAGCTAGTTATTAACTCAGTCTGTCATTAGTCATTTGTCCTTTGTTATTTGTAATTACAAAGGACAAATGACCAAGGACGACCATAACAAAAATTTTCACAATCTCATTTAGGATTGCTATATTCAAAGCACCCTTCCCTTTTTAAGGGAATAGAGGGATCTCTTGTGCGTAATTTCTAAAAATTGCAAATTAAGGCTTGACAGAGCTATTCACTGTCTGAAGCACTCGATTTGCTACATCAGATGGAATTTTGGTGTAGTTAAGGTCATCGTTATACTGTTGACCGTCTTTTAATACCCAATTAATCCATTTTTTGATTGCATCAGCTTTAGCAGCATTAGCATACTGTTTGTAAACCATTATCCAAGTAAGACCGACAATGGGATAACCTTGTCCTGGATCTCCTACAAAAACACGGTAGTTGTTTGGGAAAGTGACGGTTGATAAAGCCGCATTTGCAGATTCTAAAGAAGGAGCAACAAATTCTCCCTTCTTATTTTGTACCAATGCTGATTTCAGATTGTTTTTGACAGCGTAGCTATATTCTACATAACCTATAGAACCAGGAGTCCGAGCTACTATAGCAGCTACACCTGGATTCCCTTTGCCTTTAAGGACATTTGGCAAATTCCATTTGGGAGCAGTGTTAGTTCCAACTCTGCCTTTAAAATAACCGCTGATGGCACTCAAATGATTCGTAAAAATGAAAGTTGTACCGCTACCATCAGCACGAACAGCAAATTTAATTGTTTGATTTGGTAGATTAGCACCTGGATTATCAGCTTTAATTTTTGCGTCATTCCATTTGGTAATTTGACCTGAATAAATTGCTGGTAGTGTAGCGCGGGATAATTTGAGATCGTTAACGCCTGGAAGATTGTAAACAACAGAAACAGCACCGCCTGCTGTGGGTACTAAGATTGCACCATTCTTGACTTTAGCGATTTCATCATCTTTCATTGCAGCATCACTACCACCAAAGTCAACGGTTCCGGCGATGACTTGACGAATACCGCCACCACTACCAATTGCTTGGTAGTTAATTTTCAAGTCTGGATATTTCTTCTTCACTTCACGAGCATAGCGTTCGTAAAGCGGAGCCGGAAAAGTTGCTCCTGCACCATTGAGAGTTTCAGCTTGTGCGATCGCACCAAAAAATGGACTAAGTGCAACAGAAGTTGTCACCATTGAAGTAGCAACGACACGATTCAATATGGCGGTCGAAAAAATCATATTACCTCTGATTTAAGGAATATTTTACTGCTGTAATTCCAGTCTTAAATAGGCTACATTTTTTATGGTTAAACCTTATTTAACAAGTGATAAGCAAGAAATTAAGATATGATTAAATTTTAATATAAAGCATTTTAATTATTAATTTTAATTGACTCAATTAGTTAGCAAAAATATACTAATAAAAGTTTTAAGCTTAATTTAAATAATTAAAACTTAGTAAACCATGCAATCTAAATATCAAAATTGTTTCATGTTTTCTTGCGGTTACAATACATTACCAAAAGTATAAATAATCCTATTCCTGCTAAATATTTAATCGGCTCAGGTATGCTGGGATTAGGTGAAAAGAATCCTTCGATCGCACCAGCAATAATCAACATTGGTACAATCCCAAATACTAGCTGCACTGCTTGATAACCATAGAATTTCAGTGCATCCCCACGGCGATATTTACCAGGAAATAAAATTGCTCTTGCTAATAAAAATCCTGCACCCCCAGCAAAAAATATCGCGGGTAATTCCAAAGAACCATGCGGAAACACAAAGGCCCAAAAGGGATAAGCCAGATTATTTTGGGCAACTAAAGTACCAACAGCACCAATTAATAAACCATTAAATATCATCAAATAGCCTGTGTATGCTCCAGCCGTTATACCACCAGCGACAGCCCCAAAAGACACCGACAAATTATTGATTGCGATCCCGCTAGATGCTAAAGGTTCAACACCGACAATTGAACCCATCCATAATTTATGCTCATCTCGCACCTTGGTAATCAAGCTTTCAGGTACAATCAAAGGCATAAAGCTGGGGTTTTGCCAGGAATACCACCAAGCCACTAGTGCGCCTAGTAAAAACAGCGCTGTTGCCGCAGCAATGTATACAAATGCTTTCTGGACTACAGATGGTAATCCCCAACGATAAAATTCTAGGATTGCCTGCCATTCTTGTCGCCGCGAACCTTGGTAAATCTGCGTGTAAGCACGAGTTGTTAAAGATTGTAAACTTTGGATCAAAGTATTGCCGATTTGCTGAGTGCGGGCACGTGCCAAATCTGCCGCTACAGAACGATATAAACTCGCTAACTCTCTAATTTCTGCTGCTCGTAGGGACTTTAACCCTTTTTTTTCTATCTGCCTTAGTAGGGCATCCAAACGCTGCCAATTTGGTTCTCGTCGCGCAATCCAACGTTGAATATTCATGAATTTTGGGAACACTCAGTTTAACTTAGCTTAAGATAGCCTCAAATTCATCTCCGTAATTTCAAGGGAAATTTACCATTATGTCTGAAAATTTTGGATCTTCCGGCCAGATACAACCACTGAGTATCGGTAACGTTGTCAGTGCTGCGGTACGGTTGTATCGTTCTCATTTGAAGACTTATCTTAATCTAGCTGCGATCGCGCACTTATGGATTCTAATTCCTGTGTATGGTTGGGCAAAATATGCAGCCATCTCTGGACTCATCTCACGCTTGGCTTTTGGAGAATTAATTTACCAGCCTGAAGGTGTTCAAACTGCCAGCAGCCATATTAATCCACGTCTTTGGTCATTTTTAAGAGTTGGTTTGCAAGTAGGTATATCTTTACTGGTAATTTATCTTGGATTAGCGATCGTGGGCGGTGTACTAGCTGGCTTGATCGGAGTAGCATTAGGAGGGATATTAGGTACTTCAGGCATTATAGTCATAACCACATTGGCAATAATTGTAACGGCAGGCATTATATTATTAGGACTAACCTGGTTTTATTCCCGTTGGATAGTAGCTGAAGTGCCCTTAGCAGTTGAGGAAAATATCAATGGTGGCGAAAGTGTTGCCAGAAGTTGGGAGCTAACTAAAGCCTCAGTATTTCGCATTCAAGGCATTGTTTTAGTTGCTTTTATCGTTACAATGCCGTTGGTGTTTGTATTAAACTATATACCTAGCTTATTTCTAATCAGGCTTGAGCCTGGTACTGCTATCTACTCGATTGTCAATGTTATTTCTGTAATTGGAAGTTTGATCGGTGGAGTTTTAGTCATGCCATTCTGGCAAGCACTAAAAGCTGTTTTATACTTGGACTTGCGTAGTCGGCGTGAAGGTTTAGGTTTACAATTACGAGAACCTCCCTCGCAAGATTTTCGTTAACCCAACACCTTAATCCAACTCTATTAATTTTGAATTAGTTAAAATATGCGCTTTTTTAATCGCATCACATTCCAGACTCCAGAAAGTGTAGAGTTGGAATTCACTCTAGCGGGAATCGGTAATCGAGCTTTGGCACTCCTGATTGACTATACAGTGTTGGGTGTAACTTTACTTCTGTTTGTTCTTACTTGGAGTGTCTTCTCGACACAACTGTTAAGTTTCGTTGAATACTTTTTTACCAAATTACCAAGTTTAGATATTTGGTTGTTAGCAATTTTCTTCATTATCACCTTTGCAATTTATATCGGCTATTTTGTATTTTTTGAAACCTTATGGTTTGGGCAAACTCCTGGTAAACGGTTTGCTAAAATTCGCGTAGTTCGAGATGATGGTAGACTCATCGGGTTACAACAAGCAACGCTACGTGCTTTACTGCGGCCCTTTGATGAAACTTTATTTGTTGGTGCTTTTTTAATTATGTTGGGTAGCCGCGAAAAGCGCTTAGGTGATTTGGCTGCTGGCACAATTGTCATTCAAGCACAAACACCGACTGCATCTGGAAGATTGACAATTTCAGAACAGGCAAAAGGACTTCATGAACAGTTAATCGAAATTGCTGATTTATCGCAACTGATGCCAGATGATTTTGCTGTGATTCGCGAGTATTTACAGCGACGTGGTGCAATGTCGTTAAAGGCAAGAGCTTCACTATCTCTAAAGCTAGCCGAGCAAGTTAAAGCTATTATTAATTTAGAAAAATTGCCAGAAGCTGTTATGCCTGATGTTTTTTTAGAAGCAATTTACCTCGGTTATCAACAACCGAAATTTGAGGCTAATTAATAATGAGTAGTCAGTAGTCAGTGAGTGCAAATTACTGACTACTAAATAATTACTTAAAAATCTAAAATTGGCCAGTCTGGTTCACGATAATAGCGTGTCATGTTGTCAAACTTTCGTAATTCAACACGATCAATCAAAAATTCTGGCAAATTTAACAGCCATTGTTCATTCAATTGAGAAAGCATAGTGCTGAAGCTTATGCGGTCTAGGTCAGATGGAACCTCCCCAAAATAGGCTAATGTAATATGGGCCGTGAAGTGATAATGCTGCTCAATACCCAAGGCAATTAACTTGGGATTTTGATAAATTGTTCGGCGAAATTGAATAATTTCCTCGTAACAGCGTTCATCTTGGGGAACTAAACAAATGGCTACAGCTCTTGGCATCAGTATTAGTCCCAGCATTTGCCATTTAATTGGATGACTCCTGTTTGTCATCAATTGTTGATATTTTTGAAATATTTCAGCTAAACAAGAGTGTAACTCCTCGTCAAAATGAGGATTTTTTTCGTAGGCATCAAGGTAGGCATTGTCCCAAATTAAATCCGCTAAAGTTAGATGGAAGCTAGCAGGAGGTACAGGTACAATCAAATTACGGTTTACAGGCAACTGCAAAAGTTCCTGTTGATAAGTCTGTAATTTGGCATAGAAAGCAGAGTTGTATGATTCTTCTTCTGCCGGCGGGGTAATTAGCGTATAGCCAGGAAAGGACGCTGCTTGTCTCAACCCAGAATATGGCTGAAATTTAGAAGATTCCTGAATATGCTGCGCTTGGGATCTATAGGCTTCTGGCAGAGTCAGTCGTGCTAACCGATTTAAGTAAGTTTGATAGTTATCGTCCAATCTTCATAGCCTCACGCTCTCACTTGATAGATTTTAGGGAAAATTACCTTGATTAACAAAATGATTTCAAAAGTATTTAATTTTTGGGAGTGGGAAGTGGGGAGTGGGGAGATAGGGGGACAAGGGGACAAGGGGGTAAACAAAACTCCTAACTCTTAACTCTTAACTCAGCACTCAGCACGGGCTAAACGCCCCGCTACCACTAACAGCACTCAGCACTCAGCACTCCTAATGCCCATCTACTAAGAGGTTTATCTATGCCAATCTATGTTTACTGGGGTGAAGATGATTTTGTGATGGAAAAGGCGATCGCTGTTTTGCGCGATCGCGTTCTCGATCCGCAATGGACAAGTTTTAATTACACTGCATTCTCGCCAGATCGAGCTGATGCTGCTATCCAGGGGTTAAATCAGGTGATGACGCCTACTTTTGGCGCTGGTGGGCGCTTGGTATGGCTGATAAATACTACTCTGTGTCAGCACTGTCCTGAGAATGTGTTGGCAGAATTGGGGCGATCGCTAAGAGTGATTCCCGAAAACTCATTTTTATTGCTCACTAGCCGCAATAAGCCAGATGAACGCCTCAAATCTACGAAATTGTTAAAACAGTTTGCTACCGAATTCCGAGAATTTCCCCTCATCCCCCCTTGGAAAACAGAATTACTGGTGCAATCTGTTAATCAAGCAGCCCAGACTGTGGGCGTGAAACTGACTGCCAATACTTCCCATCTGTTGGCCGAATCTGTTGGCAATGATACACGGCTACTTTTCAATGAGTTAGAGAAATTACGGCTATATGCCCAAGGTAGTAATAAGCCTTTAGACACAGATACTGTTACAAAATTAGTAAGAAATACTACTCAAAATAGCTTACAATTAGCAGCAGCAATCAGAACAGGAGATACAGCTAAAGCTTTGACAACACTGGCAGATTTGAATAATGCTTCCGAGCCAGGATTACGGATAGTTGCGACGCTGATTGGACAATTTCGCACCTGGCTGTGGGTAAAGATTATGATAGAAAGTGGGGAACGGAATCAACAAGCGATCGCTATTGCTGCTGATATCGGTAATCCCAAACGGATTTACTTCTTACAGCAAGAAATCAAGCTGCTTTCTGTGCAACAGTTAATCTCTTGCTTACCCCTACTACTGGAATTAGAGGTTAGTCTTAAGCAAGGAGCATCAGAAATGTCAACACTCCAGACAAAAGTCATCGAACTTTGTCAAGAATGCCGAGGAAATTGACAATCAAATATAAAAGCTTGATGTATTGACCAGTTCCTGGAACTTCCAACTCCGAAAATAATTCAAAGTTCTTATAATATCCCTGATCTAGTTTTCTGTCACACACTATATGAAGAAAATTTCTGATTTATTTTCCCGAACTAGCCGAAAGCGAACCCTTTCGCAATCATTATTTTTCGGTGCGATCGCTAGTGTGAGTGTAATTTCCAATGCTTTTTCATTGAGTTCCAAAGCTGACGCTCAAACTCCAGCACCAATAGTTAACAATACTGAAATCAACAGTTACGCTCAAGCCGTGCTCGCAATGGAGCCAGCCCGTCAAAATGCTTTTGAAGAAATTAAAAAACTTATTGGCAATGGAGAAATTCCCAATATTGTCTGCAACGATTCTAATAGCATAAATGGTCTTCCAAGAAAGGCTCAAGATATTGCAGTGAACTACTGTAACCACGCTCAAAAAATTGTCGAAGAGAATGGTTTGAAGTTTGAACAGTTCAACAAAATTACTATAGAACTACAAAATAATACTATCTTAAAAAGGCAGGTTTATAATACCCTATTACGGCTGCAACAACCTGCTGAGTCTCGGTGAGTAGAAGGGCTAATTCAATGAAAGCACATAGTAAGTAAGTGGCTAATTACTATGGGAATCATAACTCAATTATTCTGACATTACAGCAGTCCTATAGCAATCCGATTTGATGGGCGTGAATTACTCGTAGAGACTAGGGACTCTTTAGTGGGGATGGTGGGGCCCCTGAAGGGGATAAGGGGTAATGGGGACTCTTAAGAAGGAATAAAGGTGTACCTAGCTCCCTTAAAAATCAAATATGAGTCCTATATTGACCTAGGTTTTTGTGAAGCATAAAATGGCATTAGATGCCATTTTATGGTGCAAGTGACAAGAAAACTTCTTGGCAATGCTAAAGATCGCAGCTATTCTCGTTTGGATATAGCTTGCAAACACGCTTTATTCTAGTCAAGGTCAATCCGCATTAGCGACCATGAGACATACTGTACCAGCTACGATACTCCCCACCGCACCAAAAGTAAGTCCTGCTATGGCTGCAACTCCACAGGCTCCAATTTCCGCCGTAGTTTGCCCTCCTCTTCCTCTAATATTAGCGGTCAGAGTATCATCTGCTTCCTCTAAACAAGGAAGATCAAATATTTGAATCGAAGTAGATTTACTGTCCATTTTTTCTCCTTTGAGACTAGTTTGCTTGGATTGAATGTGCAAAGAGACTGTTTTACTGTCGCTATAAGCTAGGTATAGCAATCCGATATGAGACACAAACAAAAGTCGTCTGAATCCGGCTCCCTGTGGTCACCAGCGTTTGCAAATCAAATAGGATTGCTATAGATAGCTCTAATCGGGTTCTAGGACGAACGATAATGCCCCACCAAAGAGTAGACCTGCTAGCAATGGAGTAGCCCCTCCCTGGATAGCGAGTTCTGCCTCAGATAGTTCCTTTAAGTAGCTTTCAGAGTCAAAAAACAGTTCAGAACCAGTAGGATTCAAGTCAAAAATCGTGATGCTAGCCATTTAAAGCTCTCCTGTTTAGTAGGATTGTCTCGACGAGATTAAACTGTGAATTGCCTAATCCTTATTTAAATAGTCTGAAATTCAATCTAGTAATTCAAGTGTTTGGAACTTCTTTTTTATGCATAACTAATTTAGTTATGTTTTCGTTTTTCAATTATTTTAGAACTTACGCATTGACAAATTAGACAGACAATGCAGAGAGAAGAATCAGGACAAAACAGGGACTCACTAACTGATAGGGACTTGAAAGACGGATAATTTCAGTCATCTCTATCAGCAGGTTGGGACTATCAGAGCGATTACTAAGCCATCCACAGCCAAGTGTGACCTCAACACTTATACTCTGTTTCCTGGAGTTTAGACTAGTTCGTGGTGCGAAACTCAGAAAGCTCATTCTATAAAGCCTAAAAACCTTGGTTTTAGTTCCTAGAAACATCTTAAATCCGTATCCTCATTTTTTGAAAATTTAGTTTCGCACCGGAAACTAGACTAAGCATTAGGAAACGACCCAGCAGCACTGAGTTCACAAAACATAAGCTTCAATCAGAAAAATCTTTGGTACTAAGCCGATTTATCTTTCTGTTTGCGTGGTTTTGGCGTAGTTTTTTTGACTATAGGATAGCGAATTCTACGTTGCCGCAGTTGCCCAAGTTTCCAACCTGGAGACTTTCCACGGGGTTTGGGCGAACGAGCAGGAGTACCAATACTCTCTAAAATGATCCCCATAGCCTGGGCAACTCGACCAGGAGTTAGTTTGTCTATTACCATGCTTCCTGGGACGACCCTTACCGAAGTATGCTGGAGGTACCCCCCATAAACAAAGATTTGATACTTCTCAGACATCCTCTAAGTCCGTCCAACAAGTCTGGCCACTACTGTAGCTAACTCAGCTGCTTCAATAGGTTTAGGTAAATGCAGTTGATAACCCTCTTGTATAGCTCGCATCCGATCCTCTGCCCTAGTATCAGCTATCAAAGCTGCGGCTGGAATATTTCCCCCTAGTTCTGGTGGTTGCGATCGCACTTTACGGATCAAAGAGTAACCATCTTCCTGGAGCATACTGATGTCGCTGACTAAAGCATCTGGTTTCCACTGTCTAATTAACTGCAATGCTTCTGCAACTGATGCTACAGCTGTAACTTCGGCTTGGCACTGTTCGAGGACTGTGGTGATAAATTCACGGCTATCGGCTTGGTCATCTACAACCAGCACGCGCACACCAAGCAGGGAGAGGGGCAAAGGGGCAGAGGGGGGTAGAGGGGCAAAAGGATGGAGGTGGGCACTTTTGAGAAGTGGTAGTTTGACGGTAAACGTCGCTCCTTGTTCTTTACCTGGGCTATCTGCATGGACATTACCGCCATGTAATTCCACTAAATGACGGACAATCGCTAAACCTAGTCCTAATCCACCATAGATTCTAGTGCTAGAACTATCAGCTTGACGAAAGCGATCAAAGACGTAAGGAAGAAAATTAGGGCTGATACCAATGCCTGTATCAATCACCTGAATTTGAGCATATTTATCCGTTGTTTGTTGTTTTTCTTGTCCATTAATTACTGACAATTGCACCTCTACCCTTCCTCCAATGGGTGTAAATTTGATGGCATTGAATAGCAGATTCCAGATAATTTGTTGCAAGCGCTCGAAATCCCCAAAAACTAAATATTGAGAATTTTCACCCAGCTTGCTGTCCTGTGAAAGTTGATTGGTTTGGGATTGTGCTTTCGGAAATTCGCGATTTTCCTGATTAACTCCTAATTCCCAATCTGAATTTAGCGTTTTTTTTGAGGGAATCAGAGAAAATCTCAAATCGATTTCCTTGGATTGCGTGGCTAAACTAACAGCTTTGATAGCTGACTCAATTATGGGAACCAAATTACAAGTACGGACATCGAGGCGTAACTTGCCTCTACTCATCCGCGATATATCTAGTAGGTCTTCAATTAGCTGGGTTTGCGCTTTGGCGTTGCGCTCAATTGTCTCCGTTGCCCTAGCCATTTGGGTATCACTGAGCTTGCTTCGTTGCAGTAATTGCGCCCAGCCAAGGATGGCATTGAGGGGCGATCGCAATTCGTGGGACAATATCCCTAAGAATTCATCCTTCATCCGGTTGGCTTCTTGCAACTGCTCAGTTTGTTGTTGCAAAGAAGCAATTAAACTAGTCCGTTCCATTGCGATCGCTATTTGGTCGCATACTGCTTGCATCATCCCTTTTTGATTGTCGGTGAAGCTTAACAGAGTGCGGCTGCCAAAAGAAAGAGTACCCAATAGCCGTCCTTGAGCGAGCAATGGGGATGCATAATAAGCTGTAATTCCTAAAGAACGAATCAATTCTGTTTTCGGGTCAATTGATTGCTGCACATTCTCTAGAGCGGTTGCACAACGCTCCTGGGCGACAGTCCCACAAACCGCTTCACCAAATTCTAAAGACTCGATTTGGTTTACCAGTTCTGGAGAAATGCCACTGTAAGACTCTAGCCGTATTAGCTGAGAGTTATCCTCAATCAAATAGTTAAAGTAAACATCTAAACCAATTTGGTCTCTTAGTTTTTGGTAGACGGTATCGATTAGTACTACTGGTTGCTGACTCGATAATAAATCATTGGCTGTGTCAAATAGTAGCTTTAGCCTTTTGTAACTTAATGAGAGTGCTTTTTGTGCATCTTTGAGGTTGCTAATTTCTTGGAACACTAAGATACAGGTAGCCGGATGACCGTGCATTGCTGGCAAGGTATCAGCAAATACTAGTAGAGAGTGGACGCCAGTGGGAGTGTGCCAGTCCACCTCCAATCCATTCAGGCGTTCGCCACGGGCAACCCGCACTCCTGGCATTTGCTCATTGGGGATGCGATCGCCAGCTGCATCTGTATAGTAATAAACTGTGTGATAATCTTCAACAGGTACACCTTTAGGAAATTCCCCCCCTGCTAATTCGTTAGCAGAGCGATTGGCAAAAGTTACCCGCGCCGTTCCTGGTTCGATAAACAGCAACGGTCTTGGCATCAAATTTAACACATCCTCTAGCCATTTTTGCTGGTTTAGCAATACTTCTTCTGCCTGTTTGCGCTCCGTAATATCTAAAAATGCACCAACGCATCCTCTGGTTTTACCCTCTTCGTCAAACAGGGGTGCAATGTACTCCAACAGCTTGACAGTTTTGCCATTTTCATGTATAATATCAAGTTCACAATCCAGAACTTCGACACCATGAGCAGCAGAGTATTGCATTGGGAGTTCTTCTGTTGAGATTTCCCTTCCCTCGCGGTAGACTTTAAAGCTTGTCGGTTTTTCGGACAAGGGAGCGCTAAGGGAGGCATTTATATCTGAGGATATTCCCAACTGCTTGGCAAAAGAAGGGTTGACCTTGATATTTTGGCATTCTGGATCTTCGGCAATGCCAATTCCAATCGGAATTACCTCCAACAAAGTTTGTAATTCAGTAATGCGGCGCTGTAGATCCCTGTTGAGCTGTAAGATTTGTTCCTGGGTCTGCTTTTGCTTGCTGATGTCACGAGTCACAGTTGCTAAGGCAATTGGCTGACCTGTGTTGTTATTTGTAACAGTGAAGATGTTGTAATCAACTGGTATCGGTTGACCTGTTTGGAGATGCCGGAAGCAGAATTCTCCTTGCCAGCGCCCTTGGGATCGCACAGTCGGCAGTATATATTCTTGAAAATAGGCTTTGTCTTTGGGCATGAAGTAATCTAATACTGCTTTTTGCCTCACTTCATCAAGGCTGGAAAGACCTACCAGCTTTTGACCTGCATCATTTATGTAGAGTAATTGACCTTCAAGGGTGGCGATGCCGATAAAATCAGAGCTATTTTCTACTACGGACACTAATTTTTGTTGCTCTGCCTCTGCTTGCTTGCGTTCGCTCAAGTCGAGGATAAAGGCTACTGACTCTTCCCGGTTTTCTCCTAGCAGGACGTAACCAATTAAAACCGGGATGCGGCTACCATCCTTGCGAATATATTCTTTCTCGTAGGGTGTACAAGCAGCGTTGGTATTTTTTTGGGCTTCGGCAACACCTCGCTGATCCAAGTATAGATACTCTGATGGTGTGATATTGCGCCAACTTAACTTACCTGCTGACAAATCCTCCTGCGTGTAACCAATCATCCTCAGAAATTCGTCGTTTGCCTGCTGGATACCGCCATACACGTTGCCAAACAGAATGCCGATGACGTTAGAATCTACAAAACTCCCTAGTTTAGCTTCGTAGGTTCTCAGTGCTTCTTGGGCAAGGTCGCGTTGAGCGCTGAGGTGTTCAATAACCCTGGCACTTTGCCAAATCAAAATAGTAAAAATTACAATCAAAACGATCGCAAACACCGATACTGCAAATGCCGGATCGTATTGTTCTGCCCGTTGACCTTTGACAATTACCCATCCCAATATAAAAGGTACTGCGATCGCGGCAATTAATAAACGACGTGCAAGTAAGCCACCGTAACTATCATTTGTAATTACCTTCATTAAGCCATGTTCTGCCCGCGCCCACAGAATTCCCATACTTAGTAAAAAGAACAACACCGCTGTCTGTAACGCCATTGATGTTGTATGAGGGGCAAGTCCGTAGAGAACTTTTACTTTGTAGGCATAGCCCATCAGCGCTTGAAAGGAAATTAAAGTAGCAATCAGAGCGATAATCTGGGCATACCAATAACTGCGGTGGGTTTTTGGATGAATCAGAATCTGTAGGGCGACACTGACGAGTATAAAGTTGAGTGCTGTGTTCACCCCCATTCGCCCCGGATGCGATGTCGCTATACTAGTTCGCAAATCACGGAATACGAACTCATCAATGCCGAGATTCCAACCGAACAGATATTGACAGAGGGTAAGCGCTGCAATTGTGGTGACAGCTATTGCACAGACCTGAGAGATTACAAGAGTAACTATAGGCAAGGCGACTGTGGAACTGTGCGGGTAATTTTGAATTGTTCTTTCCCTCCTGCTCCCCTGCTCCCCCGCTCCCTTGCTCCCCTGCTCCCCTGCTCCCCTGCTCCCCCGCTCCCCTGCTCCCCCGCTCCCCTGCTCCCCTTTTAAAAATAGCCAAAGTGACACACCACACAACACAAAACAAAGTGCTGTGTTGACTTTCATTGTGGCAGGACTACCAGGGAAGCCGCGCTTAAGAACTTCAATGCCAAGACACCAGCCAACTAATACTAAGCTACCAACAAAAACAGCGCTCGCACTTGCGACTCTTGCCACAAGTGCATTTGTAGAGATTTTAAATCTATCTTGCAGCCGCAAGCGGTTAATATTTAACATTGAGTATTCTCTAACCGCATCTATCTATCTAGCGTAGTAAACTTACGTATTTCTTACGAGCTAATCATTGATGTTTTTTGTATTGTAAATTACACTTGGGCTGATTTTTCATCTACCTCTATGCATATTTTTTTTGCATAATTTCAAGTAGGAAATAATGGGGACTGGGAATTTTAGATTTTAGATTTTGGATTTTAGATTGAATTCTAATCCAAAATCGCAAATCCAAAATCCAAAATTGAATTGCCCAATCCCCAATCTTGATTTCAGAATTGTAGGCTATGTCGCTTACCATCATCTTGAAACCGTTGCTCTCCAACACCAACAAGTTCTATAATCACTTCTCGCAGTGGAGGTGTCCACTTTCCAACTCTTGCTTCAATTTCCACTACTGTTTGGCTTGCCTGCGTAAATACACGTATGTTTGTGATTGAAAAATTGTTTTTTTGATACTTACTTGTCTGTCCATCATCTTCAAATAACTGATATTCGTTGTTACCAGGCCAAATTCGTAACCGAATCTGGTCGAGTGGCGATTCATCAACGTATTGGCTGACAGCTTGCATAGGAACGATCGCACCGCTACGAACATACAGTGGCATTTTTTCCAGTGGTGCATGAGCAAGAATGTGAATTGGGCCTTCGTAGCGATCGCCACTCCACCAATCATACCAAGTGCCAGCGGGTAAGTAGACAGCTCGATGCTCAACTCCAGAGCGGTAAATTGGTGCAGCCATCAGCGATGCACCTAGCAATACTTGATCGTAGAGGCTATAGGTTTTCGGATCGTTGGGGAAGTGGTACAATAGTGGTCTTAAAATCGGTGCGCCCGTTGTTGTCGCTTCCCAAAAAAGACTATAAATATAGGGAAGTAATTGGTAACGTAGATTAATGTATTCTCGACAGATATTTTCAACGCGATCGCCAAATACCCAAGGTTCATGACGAGCAGTAGACATTGCCGAGTGACCGCGCATCAATGGGTAAAGCATTCCTACTTGCATCCACCGAGCGAATAATTCAGCTGTAGCGTTACCAGCAAACCCGCCAATATCGCAACCCACAAACCCCACACCCGAAAGTCCCATATTACAAAGCATCGGCAGAGACATTTCTAAATGCTCCCACAACGATTGGTTATCCCCCATCCACACCGAAGACCAGCGTTGCACACCAGCATAACCCGATCGCGTTAACACAAAAGATCGCTCTGAACTTCGATGCCGTCGTAACCCTTCATAGCAAGCTTTAGCCATCATCAACCCATACAAGTTATGCACTTCCGTATGAGTCACATCAATTTTAGATTTTAGGTCGCACCTTTGGTGCGCTTCCAGCGCAACTTGGATTTTGGATTGAGAATTATCCTCCTCTCCCCCTGCTCCCCCTGCTCCGTCATCTCCCCCTGCTCCCCTGCTCCCCTGCCCCTCTGCTCCCCTGCCTCCCTGCGGTGCATCTAGGGGAAACCAAATCTTTTCACCATCATCGCCGAAAGGGCGATCGTTTATGGCAGGTTCATTCATATCATTCCAAATTCCTGCCACACCAATATCAGTTAGGCTTTTGTGTAAATCAGCCCACCAGTTACTCACATCAGGACGTAAAAAGTCAGGAAAAACAGCTTTCTCAGGCCAAACGTAGCCGTGGAACAACGTACCATCAACTTTACGCACAAAATAGTCGTTTTCTATGCCTTGGTCAAAAACGTGATAATTACCTTCTGGTTCATACTTCACACCAGGATCGATAATTGTGACTGTTTTAAAACCATCCTCTGCTAAATCATTAATGAGTTTTGCCGCATTGGCAAAGCGTTGAGGACTCCAAGTAAACACTCGATAGCCCTGCATATAGTCAATATCCAAGTGAATAACATCGCAAGGAATGCGGCGTTGACGAAATTCTCGCGCCAGTTCCCGCACAACGCTTTCTGATTCGTAACTCCAACGGCATTGATGATAACCTAGCGCCCATTTCGGCGGTAATGGCATTCTTCCAGTTAACTGAGTGTAAGTATCCAGGATTTGGGCAGGTTCGGGGCCGTAAATAATGTAATAATCCAATTCACCGCCACGAGTCTCCATCTTCCAAATCCCTGGTTGTTCAGCGCCGATATCGAACTGACTCCAAAAAGTAGTGTTAAAAAAGATGCCATAGCTTACCTGCGGGCGCAAAGCCATAAAAAATGGAATTGCCTGGTACATTTCATCAGTGAGTGCATCATAATCTAAAGCATCCGTTGTCCAGTTGGTTTTTACTTCGCTGAGTTTATCCAGAAAGCCTGTGCGTTCACCAAAGCCATAGAAATGTTCGTCAGTTGCAATTTCTTTCCACGCTGCAACTGCGCCCATCCGCCAACCCATTCCCATATCTGCATCTTGGGCAAAGGGACGATTAGCTTTGTCAAAACAGGCGATGCGACATTTTTCTCGCTGAACGCACACACGAATTTGTGCTGTTTCAATTTCTATTGTTGCTTCAGTTTCCCGCACTGCAAAAGGTTTTATTGCCCATTCTGCATCATCCAGCGTCACTGCCCAAGAGCGGCGAGGCATAAATTCCCCAGTTGGTGCGAAACGCACACGGATTAAATTCGGAGTAAGTACGCTGATGGTCAGGCGTGAGTCGCCACAGTCAAAATTAACAGTATTATTTTCCCAGCTTACAGCTTTTACATTGCTAACAGTTGTCCAAGCTTGGTTAGTGGTGGGTAGTTTTCCGAAATATTGCGGCATATCAGTTATTTAGCAGGTAAACACTTGTCCGCATTCATGATTACAGAGATACTCAGCCTCAAACTCTTTCTTTCGCTAGAAGTTGGTGAAAGATGAGCAGATATTTTTTACCAAGATTTATTTTTGTAATGTACAAACTTGTGCATTAGTCTTTTAAGACGCGATAAATCACGTCTCTACATCAGGGTTAAACGAATTTTCTGGAATAGGCTAATGTAGTAATGTAGATTATTAACTGTAGTACATAAGGAGGACGAACTATGACTGAGTTGTTAGCAGTCCGGGTTACTTTGACCATCCCAACTCAAAGGACACAAGGCGCAGAGATTCTGTTCAGTCCTGTTTTCTACAGGAATGAAAACTAGAATTCACAGACATTCTGGTGCGGGGAGTTCTCCTGCATAGAAGTGTCTTCCTCTGTGGAACCTTGTGCAAAACAAGTAGCACACATCGAGGAAACATCAATGAATTTGGATTATTTAGGTTGGAGTGACTTTTTTGCTCACAGCTTTGAACCCTATCGCTTACAAGGATTTAGCGTTGGTAGGGTTGCTATTGAATACAGAAATACTTACACCCTCTATAGTGAACAAGGGGAACTTTCAGCAGAAGTTTCAGGTAAATTGCGGCATCGTGCTTCTCAACCACAAGATTTTCCCGCCGTTGGAGATTGGGTTGTGATTAGTGTCAGAGAATCTGAAGGACGAGCCACTATCAACGAGATTTTACCCAGGAAAAGCAAATTTTCTCGCAAGACGGTGGGTAGTAAAACAGAAGAACAAATTGTTGCAGCGAATATTGATACAGTCTTCTTAGTCTCAGGATTGGATGGTGATTTTAACCCAAGAAGAGTTGAGCGTTATCTCATTCTGGCTTGGGAAAGTGGTGCAAATCCGGTAATTGTGTTGAACAAAGCAGATTTGTGCAACTCTCTAGAAAAGTATTTAACCCAAGTAGAAGCAGTTGCTTTGGGTGTACCAATTGTAGTTTTAAGTGCCACCAATCATCAAGGATTGGATGCTTTAAAACCTTACTTGCAACCAGGACAGACAGTTGCTTTGTTGGGGTCTTCTGGCGTTGGTAAATCCACTATCACCAACCAACTGCAAGGTGAATCTGTGCAAGTTGTGCAACCAGTACGGCAAGGTGATGACCGAGGTAGACACACGACAACTCATCGTGAATTGATTTTGCTCTCTACTGGCGGATTAATTATTGATACTCCAGGAATGCGGGAAATCCAAATTTGGGCAGGTGATGAAGGTTTGCAAGAAACTTTTGCAGACATCGAAACCTTGGCGCAAGAATGCCATTTCCGCAATTGTCAGCATAATAACGAACCGGATTGTGTCGTGCAGCAGGCTTTGGCTGAGGGAGAACTTGATTATTCTAGATTTCTTAGCTACCAAAAGTTACAAAAAGAACTCGACTACCTGACTCGCAAACAAGACCAGAGGGCGCAATTAGCTGAGAAAGAAAGATGGAAGAAGATTCATAAATCCATGCGAAATCATCACAAGCGCTAGTTGCACAGGTGTCATATCATCTCCGCTTGATTACTTATTAAACCCGAAGAACCCCACCCCGCCAAAGCTACGCTTTGTCTCCCCTCCCGAAGAGCGGGGAGGGGATTAAGGGGAGCCAGTGCGTTGGGCGGCTCTGCCGACTTGAAGCACCTGGCGTGTGGGGTGCAATGACTGTGGAAATCATAACTAATTATGCGGACATGATATCAGTACAGAATGGCACTAAGAAAAGGTAAATTGTCGAGGCAGCAAGGGGGCAGAGGAGCAGGGGAGCAAACAAGATGCTGTGGTGCGGCTCGTCAGGCTTCTAAATTCCCCTGCTGAAACTCATGTTCTCGCACCACTGATTAAGCAGAAAATTATTTACCGCTTTGTTTGAATCCTTAATAGAAATATATAGCGATCGCTCGTACCCTGCAAGAAGCCGCTACACGTCTATGTATAAGAGATGTTTGGAGATTTCAAAAGCGGTGGTTACAAATTAAAAGATACAAATATTTACAGTAATCGCTTGATATCTCTAATCTTAATCATTTTCAACTAGAAGCTGGTCAAGGATTTGTTAACAAAAATGACAGCTATACATCCTTACTCCCAAGTCGAAACATCTCGCAACAAATTAGGAATTTCTCCTTGAGAGAAGGGAAACTCTAGCAAAGTTTCTCTAATACCCAAATATCCAGATTCAGCAAACGATAAAAGCATTCGTGAAAGCGCTAGCCAAACCTCCGGTTCGTATTCCCAATCACGATAACGTGAAGCTTGACCAGCAATTGAACGTAGTGCCCAAAAATAAGAGTTTCTCACCACCGAACCACCCTTCTTAAACTCTGGTAAATCTTCGTGGTGAATAAAAAGTATTTTATTTTCAATTCTGGCTCTCATGTCAGCTATTTGTATTGAAGGACAATAACAAAAAATTCTTATTACAAAGAATTATAACCTGGGTAAGTTTTCGTAATTTTTTGTAAATTTTATAGTAATTATTATGTTAGTGATGATATTTTATTTGCTACATATAAAACCCATTGTATAATTTTTCGATGATAAATTATGAAGAATAATTTAAAAACATATACAGCTATTGCTGTCTGTTGTGGAACATTTTCATGGGTAAGTTCAGCTGATGCTGATGGCTGGCCAACAAGCGTGGCTGGCACTTGGTCTGTAGTAGGAAATCAAAGTTTTGGCTCTCTTGTTATCACCCAACCTGCAAGCGCTCTCAACTGCAAACCCATCTCTGGAAGCATCTTTGGAAATGCGATTGAAGGCTTCTATTGCCCTAGTTCGGGACGTATTGCTTTTGTCCGTAAGTCTTCTAGTAACTTTCCTTATCAGTACTATCAAGGCAATCTCTCACAAACAGGTTCTACACTGCGAATCGGAGGATCTTTTTCAGCTTTCTTGAGCAATGGTATTGGTGGTAGTCTTGGAGAATATAATTTCTCTGCTAGCAAATAGTAATGCAATTTCAATGTAGAGAGATTGTAACTGCAACCCTCTACATTGAATACCTAAAAATTGGCGTTTAAACCAACACGAAAAGTAAATCCAGGGCTATATATGCGATTAACTCGCTCATATTGCTCACCGAGTAGATTTTCTAAGTAAACTGTCAATCCTAAATTGCTAGTTAGAGGTATACGCCCACTCAAATCTATATTCACAAAAGACGGTGCAAAATCTGTGGGCTTGTCAGTAGAGTTAGTGAAGATAGATCTGCGAGCGCCACTATTGTAGGTAACATACAAGTTAGCTTGCCAACCTGAATTTTGATAACCCACACCAGTTTGCAGTACAGAATAGGGAATCAAACCTAATTGTAAACCTTTCTCTGTTCCTGTTTTTATTTGGGCATCTGTATAAGTATAGTTGAGGAAAGTTGACCAGCCAGCCGCAATTTTTAATTGCAATGCAGCCTCTAAACCATTGGTATCTACTAATCCAATGTTTGCCCATTTACCAGCGATGACTCCCAAGCGATCGCCTATACTACTACCAAAGTAAGTAAACTGTCCAATCAGATTTTGAGAAAAATTAACATCTACTCCTGCAGTCCAAGTTGAGCCAATTTCTGGGCTTAAATCAGGATTAGGTGCCCAACCATGAACTGTATCATAAACATACAACTGATCCAACCCAGGATTGCGTTGTCCCCCTGCCCAACTTCCACGCACTGCTACTATTGGTGTGACGGCATAACGTAACCCAACACTAGGGTTGAGATAATTTCCAAATTGGCTGTCAAAGCTTTGTCTTAGTCCTAAATCTATCAGAAAATTATCGCTAATATTCCAAGTATTGACAGCAAATAAAGCTGTATTAAACAAACTTCTATCTTCAGTTTCGTTCTCGGCAATCCTAGTAGGATCTGTACTCAAAACATCACCGATTAAGTCGGTGTTTTTCAAATCTAATCCCCAGCGCAATTTATTATTGGAAGTAATTTTCCACTCATGATCTACCCTGGCTGTGAGTTGTTGCGTATCTAAAGACCCTCTACGATAAAATGATGCTCCCGTAGGGCCATAAGTGCTGAAATAATCTTGGTTATAACCAATTGAGGTTGTAATATTAGAGCTTTCGCCATTACCTAGCCGAGTTTTCCAAGATAAGCCAACATTTAAACCATCGTGGTCTAATCTATCTCTTTGCAGAGGAAATCCAAAATAAATTAAGCCGCGACGACTGCTGAGTTTAGTAACATCTAAATTTAAAGAGTTTTTTTGATTTAAATCTAGTCCAATGCTACCAAAGTATGTACTTGTAGCTGTATCTGCATTTGATAAAAATCCTTTCTCATCTCGATTTGCTGCACCTACTGGAACGGGGTAACGGTTATCTGTAAAGAATCTTTCAAAGCTAAAGTTATACTTGACCTTATCAGATGAACCACCATAGCTCACTTGTTGATTATTTAAATTTAATGAACCAAATTCTGCACTAGCGCTCAATTTAGGTTTGCCATAACCTTGTTTGGTGATAATATTCACAACTCCCCCAAAGGCTGAGGAACCATATAAAGCGGAGGCTGTACCGCTATATAATTCTACTCGTTCAATCTCCTCTACAGGAATACTGTTTAAATCAGTTCCACCATGATAAATGTTGACATTATTGTTAATTGGTCTGCCATTAATTAGAAATACAGACTGATTAATTGAGGCTCCCCGATAGTATGTACCTGTGTGAATATCTGCACCATGACCGACATCATTGATTGCAAAACCAGGCATTCTTTTCAAAATATCGGCTAAACTTGTAGCGCCCTGCTTTTGAATTTCTTCTTTATCAATGACGTAAGTTGGAGTAGATTGGGGTAGATTGTCTGGTTCTGCGATCGTTTCTATAGTAATGTCTGCATCATCGCTCGGAGTTTGCTCTGTTTCTGGCTGAGTTTCTTCTGGATTTACTTCACTTGGTACAGGTTGTTGAGTTAATAATTCGGCATTAGTTGCGGGTAGCTCAATTTCACTCAAACTCGGAATATCTAAAATGACTTCGGTTGATTTATTAGTATTTCTCTGCTCAATTTCACTCTCAGCAGCAAAGCTAGGAGACGCTATCAGTAAACTCGGTAAAGCAACTGTTAGCAACAAAAAATCCTTTTTCACGTTCTCTTTCACACTAAGTAAAAACAGTCACTACGTAGCATTGTTGCTGTAATAGTAACGTCGTGTCAAAAGACACGCTGTCATATTTCTACAGTTCAGATGAGACTATTTGTCAATTCACTATATGTTAAGCTTTAGAGCGATCGTATTTAAAGAAGTTATATCCTGTCTGGCTAAAGACTGAATCATTTAGACCGCAGTTCTTGCTAGGGGCAGGCTTGCCGTGAGCGTAGTCAAACGGGAGCAGGGAAAAAGAAGCTTTTTTGAGGGTTGCTTTACTGAAGCAAATCGCGTAGCATGTCACAGACAGGGCTGTTTTCTTTCAGCCTGTTGCCCTCTACATTAATTTTTCCAACTTAAGGAATAGGGATTTTTATTACTAATGATAGAGCAAATAATATTTATTTAGAAGTTAGACTTTAATGTTAGTGATTTTAACGAATAATTAGTAGTTTTAAATTTTAACTAATTATTCAAAAAGTTGAAGTCAATAATATTTGCTGAAAAACTAATTATTCAAGATTTACTCATGTATGTAGCTTTATGGCCAGGGAGTGTATATCCTTTAGGTGCAACTTGGGATGGTAAAGGGACAAACTTTGCTTTATTTTCGGAAAATGCAACAGGGGTAGAGCTTTGTTTATTTGACAACGATGACGAAGAAATCCGTGTGCCTTTGACAGAAAAAAACAATTTTGTTTGGCATGGTTACTTACCAGGAGTTGCCCCAGGCCAAAAGTATGGGTTTAGAGTGCATGGGATGTGGGCACCGGAGGTAGGTCATCGATTTAATCCAAACAAACTATTAATTGATCCTTACGCAAAGGCAATTGACGGTGAATTTAGTAACGATCCGGCTGTCTTTGGCTACTCTCTAGACGCTGAGGAAAAAGACTTAGTTTTTTCTGAACTAGATGATGCCAAAATAATGCCCAAGTGTGTTGTGGTCGATCAATCTTTTGATTGGGAAGGCGATCAACTGCTTGGTACACCTTGGTATAAAACTGTTATTTATGAAACTCACGTCAAAGGTTTTACTAAACTACATCCAGCTATTCCAGAAGAGTTACGGGGCACTTATGCCGGGTTGGCACATCCTGCTGCAATTCAACACTTACTGCAATTAGGAATTACAGCAGTTGAGTTGATGCCAGTACATCATTTCCTATCTCATCCGGGACATTTAGAAGATAAAGGATTAAAGAATTACTGGGGCTACGATTCCATCAATTATTTTGCTCCCTATTCTAGTTACAGTGCTAGTGGGACTAAGGGAGAACAAGTAACCGAATTCAAGCAAATGGTCAAGGCACTACATTTTGCCGGAATTGAAGTGATCTTAGATGTAGTCTACAACCACACTGGCGAAGGAAATCATTTCGGGCCAACGCTATCTTTGCGAGGTATTGATAATTCTGTATATTACCGTTTGGTAAAGGATGATCCTCGCTACTACATGGACTTTACAGGCTGCGGTAACTCTCTGAATGTGCGTCATGCTCAAGTTCTGAAGTTAATTATGGATAGCCTGCGCTATTGGGTAACAGAAATGCATGTAGATGGTTTCCGATTTGATTTGGCCTCGGCACTAGCACGGGAATTATATGAGGTAGATAATCTATCAGCTTTCTTTGACATTATTCATCAAGACCCAATCTTGGCAGATGTGAAGCTGATTGCTGAACCTTGGGACTTAGGAGAAGGAGGCTATCAAGTCGGGAACTTTCCACTGCGTTGGTCTGAGTGGAATGGTAGATATCGAGATACAGTCAGAGATTTTTGGCGTGGTATAGATGATAGTTTAGGACAATTTGCTTACTGTTTTACTGGTAGTCCTGACCTGTATCAAACAAACGGGCGCAACCCAAATGCAAGTGTTAATTTCATAACTGCTCATGATGGTTTCACGTTAAATGATTTGGTCAGCTATAACGAAAAGCATAACGAGGCAAACGGGGAAGACAGTAGAGATGGTGAAAGCCATAATAGATCCTGGAATTGTGGTGCAGAAGGCGAAACTGACGATCCAGAAGTAATGCGTTTGCGCGAACGGCAACGACGAAACTTTTTAGCAACCCTAATGCTATCTCAAGGTGTCCCAATGCTATTAGAGGGGGATGAAATTGGCTGTAGTCAAAAGGGAAATAATAATGTCTACTGCCAAGACAATGAAATTTCTTGGCGGCATTGGGATTTGCATAAAGCGAACGCAGATTTATTAGACTTTACACGTGAACTGATTAACTTTCGCAATCAGCATCCAGTATTCCGACGACGTAAGTGGTTTCAAGGTCGCCCCATCTACGGTTTAGGCATTAATGATATTATTTGGTTTAATTCTGATGGCAGCGAAATGACTGAGAAGCAGTGGCTAGTTAGTTATGCCAAAGTAATGGAGATTTTTTTGAATGGACAGGGAATTGCTACTCCAGGGGATCGTGGTGAGCGGATTATTGATGAAAGTTTTCTGATATTTTTTAACGCTCACTACGAGTTAATTGATTTTGCTTTACCCGATGACTTTAAAGACAAGGTATGGGAGATAGTAATTGACACTAATGAACCTCGCTTTTTAGAGCGCGGAAAATTAGTTTCAGACTCTCAAACTGTACCAGTTACAGAGCGCTCTCTAATGGTATTACGTCTTGTCAGTTAGCAGTATGAAGAGAAAAAGATGCTCAACTGTATAGAAAAATATCTTTTTTCTATACAGTTGATAAAATGCTTTAACCATTTTTACTTGTAACTCTAATTAGAAAACGCAGAGCTTCATTTACTGCTTCCGAATTGGGAAACGTTTCTGCAACATCAGGCTCTAAAAAAACTGTCAATTTTTCAATATTATTAAAATTATATTTACCAATTATCATATTGGAGTCTGTCAAATCCTGATTTGATTGAGGCTCATTCTGTGTTATGGTTGTTTGGGAAGATGCAGCATTTAATTTATTAACTAGTGATTCCCAACTAGTAACTTTCAGATTAAAGTGAGTTTTTGCATCTCGTAATGTTTTAAATTGTTGCTTCAGAATATCGACAGTGTAAATATGCTTTTGATATACCTGTTTCTCTACATTTAGGTCTGACTCAACCATATCAACTACTTCATTAATAAGTCGGTCATGATTTTCGGCAATTTGAGCAGCAGCCCCTAGAATCCGAGAAGTTGCTTGTATCTGTACATCAGTCTCTTGTTTAAGGCGATCGGCAATACTGCGAATTTGATCTCCCAACCTCGCTTTAGCTTTTTTTTGCGTGGTTGGTAGTGATTTTTTGCTCATAAGTATGCTTGTTTATTCAGAAAGTATGTCTTTAATTGCCAGCCAGATGCGTTTAAATTTTTGTACCAAACCCATAGGATTGTTAGTTGTTTCTTCTTCTACCGAATCAACTAGAGATTGAATCCGATCCATACGTTCTGCTACAACGTAAAGATTATTTACTGCTTCATCTTTACTTGCTAAAGAGTCACGCAGTAGCACAACCATCTGGGCAATTTCTCGTTTTAGTTTTTCATTCTCGGCTTTCCGGCGAGTTTCCCATCCCTTAATACTGGCTTTGGAACGTCGCTCATGTTTGAGTTTTACTTTGGCCTCATTGTATAAAGTCAAATACATTTCTCGTTCAGAGTTGGCTGCATCATATTTGGTAAACAATTCAGTTGCTCTAGCTTTTTCTTCATTGTAGACACAAAGTGTTTGTTGATGACTTTGTTGTTCATCAATATAGAAGCGATAATTTTGAGTGACTTGTTCTTTTAGCTCATTAGCTTCGAGATGGCAAGTTTGGATCTCTCGCTGATGAATATGAACTAGCTGGGATATTTTTACTTTTTCTTCGTTGTAAAGATAGAGCGTCTTTTGATGATTTTCTTGTTCATCAACAAAGAACTGGTAATTTTGAGTGACTCGCTCTTTTAACTCATTAGCTTCGAGTTGGCAAGTTTGGATCTCTCGCTGGTGAACATGAACTAGCTAGCTGGGATATTTTCGCTTTTTCTTCGTTATAGAGGTAGAGTGTCTTTTGATGATTTTCTTGCTCATCAACAAAGAACTGGTAATTTTGAGTGACTCGCTCTTTTAGCTCATTAGCTTCGATTTGGTAAGTTTGAATCTTTTGCTGAACATGAACCAGTTGAGATGCAGCTTCTTCATTTTCTTTCGCACGTTGTTGCCATTCATCGCGTTGGACGCGAACAGTCCCCAATAGCTGTTTAAGCTCATGATAAGAAGCTGGCTCTATCTGTCGTGAGCGAGGATTATTAACAGCGTTGTCATAATTAGAATCTCTACGATCTGCTCTATTCATTGGCATAATTTAAGTTTCTATACGAGTATTTGTTATATTTCAGTATAAGTATTTAGTTTAGCCGAGATAAACTAATTTAACTGTGATCTCGGTTCTACTAGTAATATGATCTGACTCTGGGTTGAGATATATTTTATTCTGTTTCATACACTTAAATTTCTATATGTGCGCTCTCCAAGGACTAGAGATATTGGGCTTCATAAGCAAGCTAGGTTTTAAAAGGCGAAGGGAATAAGCTTCAAAGCCTCTTCTCTTGTAGCAATTACGAATTACGTTAGCATTGAGAAAACTGGACGCTTCACAAACACAATAGAAGACAATAATTTATGATTCAAGCCTTACGCAAACTAATTACATTCGATGAATTCGTTGCTAAATATCCTGACAACACAGGAAAACGTTATGAATTGCATGATGGAGTAATAGTCGAGATACCGCAACCCACAGGCGACCATGAAGAGGTAGTTGGATTTTTAGCCTTTGAAATTACTAGAGAATGTATTCGTTTAAATCTCCCCTATTTCATACCTAAAACAGCATTAGTCAAACCGCCTGAAAATGAATCTGCTTACTCACCAGATGTGCTGATATTAAATCGCCCCAATTTAGTAAACGAACCTCTATGGAAAAAAGAATCTACTGTAAGCCAAGCGGAATCAATACCCTTAGTAGTTGAGGTAGTGAATAGCAATTGGCGTGATGATTATTTAAAAAAAGCTGCTGACTATGAGGCTGTAGGCATACCGGAATACTGGATTGTAGACTATGCTGCTTTAGGCGGTAGGCGATTTATTGGCAACCCCAAACAAGCAACCGTTTCGCTTTACACCTTAATTGAGGGAGAATATCAAGTCAGCCAGTTTCGAGGTAGCGATGCCTGCGGCGGTAAACAACGCATTATCTCACCTACTTTCCCAGAGTTAAATATAACCGCAGAACAGATTTTTCAAGCTGGTGGATACCCTACACAGTGCTGAAGTCTTATAAAAGAGCGATTTCACTTGCAAAGGAAATTTGTTGTCGCAGATTCTTCAGTAAATCTAGAGTTTTTTCGTAGGCAACTCTTTTTCCTTGGTTTTCAAAGTACTCAGATGCTTTTTGCAGATCAGATATAGCTCCTAAATGATATCCTAAGTGATACTGAGCTACTCCCCGATTAACATAAGCCTGGGCATTACTGGGGTTAAGTCTGATGACTTGGGAAAAATCACGCACTGCACCAAAGTCATCTCCATTTCGTCCGCAAGCACAACCTCGGTTAAAGTACGCTCTATAATCGTTAGCGTTGAGACGAATTGCTAGATTAAAGTCGAGCATCGCAGCTTGGATATCTTGCAAGACAAAATGCGCTAAACCTCGATCATTATAGATATCTGCAAGTAGTAAGCTAGTTATTTGAGGTATCTGAGTTAGGGCTAAATTAAAGTCAAGAATTGCCTCTGAATCTTTCCCACCGCCAGCACGAGCTAGCCCTCGGTTGTAGTAAGCTCGAAAATCGGATGGTTTAAGTGCGATCGCTCGATTATGATCGACAATGGCGGCTGAATAATCCCCTTGTCTGTAGTGTGCTACTCCCCGATTTAGATAAGCCTCAAAGTTATCCGGTGCAAAATTTATGGCTTGCGTACAATCTGTAACAGCTTGATGGTAATCTTGTAATTGGAGATAAGCCAGACAGCGATCGCTATAAGCAACAGCAAAATCTTTCTCAAGTGCAATCGCCTGGTTGAAATTCTTTATTGCTTCCTGATAATCACCGTGCTCCATCTTATCTACACCCAACTCCAAGA
Source organism: Nostoc sp. ChiQUE01b (assembly GCF_034531255.1). NCBI lineage: Bacteria > Bacillati > Cyanobacteriota > Cyanophyceae > Nostocales > Nostocaceae > Nostoc > Nostoc sp. ChiQUE01b. The sequence continues at coordinate 41,545 of NZ_JAVRBM010000055.1, forward strand.
AATCACTCGCTGTAATTTGGGTAATTAAAATGGGTGAAGAATGTGCAGGTAAAGTCAAAAAAATCAGAGGTAAAGCAATAATTACACTGAAAAATAATTGCCAGAAATCACTCATAATACCAAATGAGGATAGGTAGTATTGTTTGATATGCTTGGAACAGTCTTTTTGTACAGACTCTTAATCCAAAATCCCAAATTGGTATATGCATCCTGTTTGATAATTGCGGCAACTCTAAAATTAGCGGGACAAAAAGCCCCGCAAATTGTTAATTTTTGAAGTTAGATTTTAATCTACTTCCATCCCTTATCTGCTTGTGAAAGCACATAAGCCGCTACATCTTCAATTTGTTCGGGCTTCAAACGTTTGCCGAAGGCGGGCATAGCATTTTTACCTTTTGTAACTTGGGAAATAATCGCCTCCGCTGAGTACATACCATACTTTTCTAAAGCGTCCTTTTTCAAGCTTTTGTCAGCTTGAACCAGATTTTTTCCTCCTGCGTGACAAGAGGCACAATTAGCACTAAATACTTTAGCTCCACTAGCAGCATCTGCTGCCAAAGCTGGACGGCTGAAGGCAAAGGTGAAGATTGCTATGCCTAACAGCATGACTGTAATCATTTTTTTCATTTCGTGTTCTCTCTGCAATAACGGCTTATTCGGTGCAATATCCTCCATAATTGTCAGTTGAGCCGTTGCCATAGTCAAATGACAAGCTGTCAAACTTTGCTTTATTGAATAAAGTTTTTGGATTTTGAATCTTGGCAATTTTAGATTGAGGTTTGTTAGCACAAAGCGATATGTAACGAAAATGTGCTTCTCTACAAAATACCCTAGCTTGTTTATTTACATAAATATGCATTTATGCTAATGATTAAAATGCAAATTTATGTACTTTTGAATATTTTCTAAAAAAAATCATTAAAATTTAAGGATGAAATATTAAAGATGAAAATTATCCTGCTTCATCCTTTGTTTTTTATTTAACAGCTCCTAATTGAGTCAGCACATCTTCTGTGACGCGACAAATTCGCCAATCATCTAATATAGATGCTCCCATCCTACGGTAGAATGCTTGGGCTGACTCGTTCCAATCTAAGACACTCCACTCTAATCGCCCACAATCACGTTCTACAGCTATCTGAGCTACTTTAGTCAACAGAGCCTTACCAATACCTTGCCCGCGATATTCTGGTAAAACAAATAAATCTTCCAGATAAATTCCTGGCTTAGTCAGAAATGTTGAATAATTATGAAAAAATAGCGCAAAACCGACAGCTTGACCCGCAGATTCTGCTAATATTGCCTCTGCATACCTCCGTGAACCAAATAAATGCTCTTGAAGTGCTAGAGCATTGCCAGCGATCGCGTGAGATAATTTTTCATATTCTGCAAGTCCCTCAATTAATTTAAACAGTATGCTGCAATCGGCTGGTTCAGCAAAACGCACAATTAAATTGCTACCCGAAGTCATTAGTCCATAGTCCATAGTTTATAGTCCATAGTCTATAGGCAACTGGGCAATTTTTTTGAATATTGACCAAACAAGAGCCGAAAAAAGCTACAAAACGCCCGATTTTTGCGAATTGCAAAGCTAATTAAGTTAGGGATTGCATCTCTATCTTGAGCAATGTAATTAAATCAACCAACCTTTTAAGCGTTTGGCTATGTGAGGACGGCGCAATTTCCGCATGGCTTTGCTTTGAATTTGACGCACTCGCTCACGAGAAAGATTGAACATATTGCCAACTTCTTCTAAGGTACATGGTTCGCTGGTTGTCAAACCATAACGCAGAGAAATCACATCTTTTTCTCGTGGAGTTAATACGTCACCCAAGACTTCCCAAATCTCCTGACGCATCATGTTTTCATTCATTTTTGCTTCTGGAGACAAGTTATCTTCATCTTCTAGCAAATCCATCAATTCCGTGTCTTCTTCTTTACCGACGCGGTGATTGAGAGAAAGTGCTTGTCGCCGTAGCTGTTGTAGCTGACGTAGTTGTTGCACGCTAATCTCCAAATATTCTGCCATTTCACCTTCGGTAGGATTACGACAGAGTTTTTGTTTGAGTTCCCGTTGGGCTTTTTTTAGCTTGTTAAGCTTTTCGACAATATGAATCGGTAGTCGAATTGTCCGCGCATCATTAGCTATAGCTCTGGTAATTGCTTGTCTAATCCACCAATAGGCGTAAGTAGAAAACTTATATCCTTTATCGGGATCGAATTTTTCTGTAGCGCGATTTAAACCCATTGCTCCTTCTTGGATTAAATCCAGAAAAGGTACTCCCCGATTTAAATATCGTTTAGCAATAGATACTACCAATCTCAAGTTCGAGCGAATCATTTTGCGTTTCGCGACTCTCCCTTGATACAAGCGATTTTCTAGTTGCTTTTCCGTCATTCCTAGCTCGGAAGCCACTTCTATTTTGCTGGCTTCATGTTCCAGTTTTAACTCTAAAGCCGCTTGTATTTCTCTGACTTCCTCTAAAAACCTGACTCGCCGCGCTAACTCTACTTCTTCATCAGCTTTTAAGAGCGGATAACGCGCCATTTCCTTAAAAAACGCGCCGACAGCATCATCATGTTCGGTTTTGTTGTACCCCGAAGGACGAGCCGCCGCCATGTCATCTCCATCGCGTTCGTCTGATTCCAGATTTTCTACTACAATTGGAGATTCTTCTTGTGCCACTGCATTTAAACTATCGAGTGATGGTTCTTCGATATCAGCAGCATTCTCCAATATTTCCATTTTTCCCAATTCAACAATATTCATATTTTCCTTTAGGGATTGTTGCTTTGTTTGGTACATAATTTAGTTACACCTACTCGTTTGAGGCTTGGTAGTTTTCCCTAATGGACGATGCACCCGTAAAGAATAGCGAAATATAGGCTGATGCTAATTTGTCTACAGAAATAAAAATCGGCATCTACCTACTACCTATAGGTTACAGTTATATACAACTATAACGAAACTGACCTTAGCACCCAATAAAGCTTTTTCTTAGATTCCCAACAGATATATTCTTCATTTTTTTCTGAATTATCAAATATGTCAAACCCCCTCAAACTTTCTCAACCTTAACAAATATAAAAATTCCAGCTACTCATCCAAATTTCTTAAACTTTCATATATTTTTCTAAATATTTATAATGTTTTAGGCGCTGGAGTCCACTGTATAAAAGGAAGACCTGCTAATAAATTTACGCATTCCCGATTTGATTTCAAGTTACCTACATGATACAAATTATAAGAGAGCCAGCTTAATTTTTGGGACGATCTTACTTTGTATAAAAGCATCTCATAAGCAGAAAGGGTTGAATATCTATCGATAGGCGGAAAAAGGCTACTCCCTATTTAGTAGATGAGTAACTGTTGCAGCAAAAGCCAATATGCTTTTATTTGTATAGTGGGCACCAAATATTTATTGCATATATAGTTGATACGAATTTGTCTAGTAGATTACATAAGAGGAAAATTATCAAGTATTATGAAGAATAACAGTATTGATAAATACCATTTAAATTTAAGAAAGCGAAAAACTAAAGTTTAGTTAGCTAGGTTGATTTTGACCAGCTATGTGAAGAAAATATTTAATTATAAAATCAGCAAGTATGTATATTAATGACATAAATTTATCTCCTTTCGTGGTGAGTGAACCGAGTGAATCATACAAGTCAGGTGAAACTGTTAATCGGTGGGTTGAAGTATTGGTAGACTGTCCAGGAAGTACAGGACTATTTACTTATCGATTGCCAGCCCAGTTAGAAATAAAACCAGGGGATATTTTGAGCGTGCCATTTGGGGCGCAACAATTAGGAGCGATCGCTATTCGGTTACTGGCACAACCAAATATCGATTTACCACCAGAAAAAATTCGGGAAGTAGAAGATATAGTCAGCGTTGGATTTTTCCCAAGTGCTTATTGGGAATTACTCAACCGAGTTGCTGCATATTACTATACGCCCCTGATTCAAGTAATCCGGGTTGCTCTGCCACCAGGGTTACTGGGGCGATCGCAGCGTCGTATCCGTCTGGTTGGAGGCAGAGGGGCAGGGGAGCAGGGGAGCAGGGGGGCAGGGGGAAGTGGTTATTTACTGGCATCTGCCGATCCTTTAGCTTTTCTGACTCCGACTGCGCGGCAAGTTTGGGAACTTTTGCAAGGGCAGCCGGCGAGGGATTACAGTTTTGTTTACCTTCAACAAAAAGTCAAATCTGCTTATCGAGGAATTCGGGAGTTATTGCGATTTGGTTTAGTAGAAAGCTACTTAGAACCGCCGCGACTGACTCGACCAAAGTTGCAAAAAGCAGTCACGCTCACAGGTACAATCGACGATGACTTAACTACTCGCCAACGAGAAATTTTAGAAGTGCTGCGGCGACGTGGTGGGGAGTTGTGGCAAAATGAATTACTGCAAATTTGCAATGCTAGTTCCTCTATTCTCAAGACGTTGGCACAAAAGGGTTACATCGTCATCGAAGAACGGGAAGTTTTGCGAACTGAACAAGGCCCAACTTTAGCAGGTGATGGTGCTAAAGCTTTAACTACTGCTCAAGCTAGCGCTTTAGAGACAATCCAGACATTAGATGAATTTGCTGAAGTTTTATTGCATGGGGTGACAGGTTCAGGAAAAACCGAAGTATATTTGCAAGCGATCGCACCTCTCCTCAATCAAGGTAAATCCGCCCTTGTCTTAGTCCCAGAAATTGGACTTACACCCCAGCTAACCGATCGTTTTCGCGCTCGTTTTGGTAATAAAGTCAGCGTTTATCACAGTGCCCTCTCAGACGGTGAGCGTTATGACACTTGGCGACAAATGCTTACGGGAGAACCTCAAGTTGTCATTGGTACTCGCAGCGCCGTTTTCGCCCCTTTACCCAACTTGGGTTTAATTATTTTAGATGAAGAACACGATAGCAGTTTTAAACAAGATTCCCCTATACCTACCTACCACGCCCGCACCGTTGCCCAATGGCGAGCCGAATTAGAAAATTGCCCCTTGGTGTTGGGTTCCGCTACGCCTTCGTTGGAAACTTGGGTAAGCATGAGGAGTCAGGGGAGCAGGGGAGCAGGGGAGCAGGGGAGCAGGGGAGCAGGGGGAGAATTTGTAACTCCTAACTCCTCACTCCTAACTCCTAACTCCTCACTCCTAACTCCTCACTCCTCACGGGCTAAACGCCCCGCTACCGCTAACAGCACTCATTACTTAAGTTTGCCTGAACGTATCAATTCCCGCCCTTTACCGCCAGTGGAAATCGTCGATATGCGGCAAGAGTTGCAACAGGGAAATCGTTCTATATTTAGTAGATCGCTGCAAACAGCTTTACAAGAGTTGCAAGAAAGAAAACAACAGGGAATTTTATTTATCCATCGTCGGGGACACAGTACTTTTGTCTCTTGCCGCAGTTGTGGATATGTATTGGAATGTCCCCACTGTGATGTGTCGCTGGCATATCACCACACCGAAGAAAAAGCGCCGGAATTATTGCGGTGTCATTATTGTAACTATGCGCGATCGCACCCCAAATTTTGCCCTGATTGTAGTTCCCCTTACCTGAAATTTTTCGGTAGCGGTACTCAACGCGTCACGCAAGAACTAGCGCGACAGTTCCCAGAGTTACGCTTGATTCGTTTTGATAGCGATACCACCCGCAACAAAGGTTCACATCGTACCTTACTCACGCAATTTGCCAACGGTGAAGCAGATTTATTAGTCGGCACACAAATGCTCACCAAAGGTTTGGATTTACCACAGGTGACACTTGTAGGTGTTGTTGCCGCCGATGGATTGCTAAATTTATCAGATTATCGCGCCAGCGAAAGAGCATTTCAAACCTTGACACAAGTCGCTGGACGTGCTGGTAGAGGTGAAGATCCGGGTAGAGTGATTGTGCAGACTTATACTACAGAGCATCAGGTAATTGCAGCAGTGCGATCGCACGATTATCAGTCTTTCTCTCAAGCGGAATTAGAACAACGCCAAGCACTCAATTATCCTCCTTATGGGCGGTTAATTTTGTTGCGTTTAAGTAGTCTCGACCCGATTCAAGTACAAAATACGGCGCAAGTTATTGCTACAGCCTTGAGTACAGAAGAAGAATTCGAGATATTGGGCCCAGCACCAGCGAGTATTTTACGAGTAGCTAATCGTTATCGCTGGCAGATATTAATTAAATTTGCCCCCGATGCCTTACCACAATTACCAGATTGGGAAGAAGTGCGATCGCTTTGTCCTTCGTCTGTAAGTTTAACTATTGATGTAGACCCGATTAATATTATGTAATCGTAAACTGCCAACTCTCCTCGATGCTTTGGGGAGGGTGCACGTTAACAATTCAAAATTCACGCATTCAAACACGTAGCATATTTTCAGATGGGGATTTAAACCCCAACTGAAAATATGCTACGTGTTTTGGTTGGGGTCTTAAACCCTTTAATTGACGATAATGCGGGTGGGGTATTTTTGTACCTCACAAAGTTGAAATCTGCTATCTTCAAAAGAACCTGATATTAGTTGCATATTAACAGCATAGATAAAAGGAACTCTGCCAGCAGCAATTAAAAATTTACAGGGAATAATTTTGAAGATTTATTGCTTTTTACGTAATCATACTGTGCCAAGTTGAGGAATTAGAAAGTTCCTTTATAATTCTCTTAAAAATAAGTTCAGTACTTATGTATAAAAAGTATTTAATAAATACTTTTTATACATTTTGGAGAAATGGGTTCCCTAAGACTTGCGATCATTACGTTCGTTTATAGCCAATGAAAGATTGCCAGGAATAATCATTGCAGATACTTGGCCAATCGTTAATGGACTACTCACGTATCAACTACGAACACAACGGCAAGGCATACTATGATTTACAATATCAAACCCAAAATACTGGTATTAGCAATTGTTCAAGGGATTGCTTTTCAACCAAAAAACGCTCCTGTACCATCTGGGTATATTAAAGATATCGGTGAAGCCTACAATGATACTAGAGGCTTTGGTTGGGTGCGTGAAGATAGCTTAGGCAATACTACACCCACTCCCCTTGATATCCAACTCAATACACGCGATCGCAACCAAAGTGGCATCGATCAACGACTAAATAGACTGATTCATCTGCAATATCCTCTTAGCAATTCGGGAACAGCAGTCAAGATACCTGCTGCTTGGGAATATGCCCTATCTAATGGTTCCTACAATGTGACTGTTAGCGTCGGTGATGCTAGTAATACTGTAAATAGTAAGCACCAGATTAATATAGAAGGGAGGGCTGCTATTTCTAGCTTTGTACCAACGGCAATTAAAAAGTTTGCCGCAATTACCCGGATTGTTAATGTTGCCGATGGCAAGCTCACAATTGATGCTAAAGGTGGTAAGAATACCAAGCTCAACTATATTGCGATCGCACTAGGTAATCGTCCCTCGATCAGAACGACCAATCCCAATGATGGTCAGACAAATGTATCGCCAGATATCTCGATTACAGCAGACCTAAATCTGCCTAACAGTGGGATTGCAGTTAATACTATTTCCGCCTCAACCATCAAGCTGATCGATAGCAGTACTAATACACAAGTCAATGCCAATTACAACACTTCCGGTGGCGGAGATGTGATTGTAGTGTCTCCGATAAATCGTCTCAAGAACAATACCAAATATTTGTTACAAATCACCGACGGGGTTAAAGATAGCAATGGTGCTGCATTCTTACCCTATAGCATCAGTTTCACAACAGGCACTTTTGTAGACCCAGTAAGCAATATTACTTTTGAGCAAGTCTCACTAGCGAATGTACCTGTCAAACCTTACACGACAGTATTGATTGGGCCTGACAATAAACTCTATGCTGCTACCTTACTAGGTGAGATTTTGCGTTTCCCGATCCATGCTGATGGCACTCTGGGTACGCCACAAACGATTTCCTCATTGCAGACTGCAAATGGTGGTAATCGAACGATCATTGGTATGCACTTTGATCCCTCATCAACAAATGCTAGCAACCTAATTCTCTGGGTAACAAATAACTACTACTGGAATGCAACTGTTGATGCACCAGAGTGGACTGGTAAAATTACTCGTTTAAGCGGTACTAATCTAGAGACAGTAAAAGACTATGTGGTTGATTTACCACGATCGAGCCGAGATCATCTAACCAATAGCATTGAGTTTAAGCCCAATCAGCCAAATCTGCTGTATGTGTTACAGGGTAGTAATAGTAGTACTGGTGCACCAAACACTGCTTGGAGTAATCGTCCTGAGCAGTTGTTAACTGCTGCTGTATTACGAGTTGACCTGTCCAAAATCACCTCACCTCCTTTAAGCGTTAAGACAGAGGATGGAGGTACTTATAACCCCTTTAATCCGGGAGCACCTGTAACTATCTTTGCTAGCGGTATACGTAATGCCTACGATCTGGTTTGGCACAGCAATGGTCAGTTGTATGTGCCAACGAATGGTTCGGCAGCTGGTGGCAATACGCCAAATACACCTATTCCCCTACCTCTTGCCTGTCAAAACCGGATTGATCGGGCTACTAATGGCGCTTATACTAGTCCATCTGTGCCAGCTCTTAGCAGTCTAGGCACGCAGCGAGACTTTCTGTTTCGCGTTGTTAAAAATGGTTATTATGGTCATCCCAATCCGAAGCGTTGTGAGTGGGTGTTGAGTGGAGGAAATCCCACAGTTGGTACAGATCCAGTTCAGATAAATGAATATCCCATTGGTACTCTACCTGACCGGAATTGGAAGGGTATTGCCTTCGATTTTGGAGAGCATTTTTCACCTAATGGCATTATTGAATATCGTAGTCATGTTTTAGGTGGTCACCTGGAAGGCAAACTGCTGGTGACACGCTTCAGTTCCGGGAAAGACATCATTGTGCTAACCCCAGGTGGCGCAAACTTGGATATTGTAAATTCCCAAACGGGTATTAGTGGTTTCACTGGTTTTAATCCAAGTCCATTAGATTTGGTTGAGAATCCCACGAATGGAAATCTCTACGTGGCACAACTTAGTCAAGAGACGGGCATGGGCAAAATTACACTTCTGCGTCCACTTAATTAATACAGGACTTACGCAAGATGTGCCTGAAAACCTGATTATTGCGTAGCGGTAATTCATGAATTACCGCTACTTTCGTTATCTTTTGCGGTAATATCCCTGTTTTGTCACTTTTGGAAAACAATAATCGAAGCGAAACTCTAAAACTTTAATTCAATCAAGCCAGGACTTACTTCATCGGTAAGGTGAGGGTGAATGCTGTTTGACCAGAAGGTGTTAAGTCAAGGGTAAGGTCGCCACGATGCGCCCTGGCAATTTCGCGGGCTAGGCTCAGTCCTAGTCCGATTCCTTCTACCTTGCTGTTACGTGAGGGATCGCCCCGATAGAAGCGGTCAAAAATGCGTAGGCGAAGCCCGTCGTAGACATCGCGATCGCTGAGTGGAATATCTTTTGATGCATTGACAATGGTAACGTGAAGAGTTGTTGGAGTTTGATGAGTGCGAATTTGTATCCAGCCGTTGGCGAGATTGTATTTGATCGCATTACTGAATAGGTTTTGCAAAACTTGAATTAAAAGATCGCGATCGCCTTTTACCCGCAACCCATTAATAAAGTCAGTTTGCACTGTCAAATGGGGAGCTAGCATTTCCACATCTTCTAACATTTCCATCAGCAACTCAGACATATCCACTTCAACTAGATACAAGCTCATTTTTCCGGCATCTGCCAGAGATAGTAACAAGAGTTTCCGCATAATTCCACTCAGGCGGCGCACCTCATCTAACAGATTGCTTAAGCCCTGTTGTACTTCACTACCGGGTTCGACCTGTTGGAGTGTTCGTTCTAGTTCGCCTTGCAAAATAGTCAGTGGGGTTTTCAGTTCATGAGCCGCGTCACCACTAAAGCGGGAAGCTTGGGTAAAACTACGTTCTAAGCGTGACAGCATCAGGTTAAACACCTGAATCAGTTCGACAAATTCAACATCAGTTGTCCCAATGGGAATCCGCTGATCTAGCCCTTTGACAGTTACCTGTTGAATTACGTCCGTTAATTGCCGGATGGGATGCAAAGCACCACCAGAAACCAACCATGCCCCCACCGCAACCAGCAGCAGCGCTCCCGGAATTGAAACCAGGAAGATATTGCGAATGGTAGCCATTTCTTGATCTACGGCTTGCAAGCTAACGGCAATGGCAATTTGAGCATTGGGAAATTTAACTGCCCCAATCCGCCAGACTGCTGTTGCTGTCTGCTCTGTAACAAATTGAGGTGGGCGTGGACGAATTAGCGGTGGGCGCTGGATCGATGGATTTGTATTAGAGGGTAAAGGTGGTGGTTCTCTCTTTGGGGGCGGTGCTAGAGGTGTCAACTCAAGACGCTTAAACAGCAGACGATTCACCTCAAGGTCGGCAGGTAGGGAGTTGGATTGATAAAGGATGTTGTTGTTTGTGTCAAGCACTACCAGAGCGACAAGGTTTTTTGTATTGGTTCCGAAGGAATAAGATAATGAATCTTCGTAAAACTGCCATCGTGAGCGATCGCCTGAGTTTTCTCTTCTGGGAGACGCTGCGCCAACGGGAGGTTCCTCTCGTGGAGGGAAGTTCGGAGTTGCCCGTATCAAGTGATTTAATAGTTCTGCATCTAGGCGGCTAATCTTAGCATTGTAAATCTGAAACCAGGAAATCGCACCAAATCCGACTAATGTGCTGCCAGCTAGAGCCGCAGACAACAGAGCAATGCGGAGTCGAAAGGAAGGAAGTTTCACGATCAAGAATCTGGCTTACGAAATCGATATCCAACCCCTCGAATACTTTCAATCCAGACTGCTTCATCAAGAGGGTCAATCTTTTTACGAATTCGCTGGATACAAACATCCACAACGTTAGTATTGGGGTTAAAGTCGTAGCCCCAAACGTGTTCTAAAATTTGGGTACGAGTGAAAACCCGTCCGGGAGAGCGCATGAGATATTCCAGAAGATTAAACTCGCGGCTGGTGAGTTCTATCGCTTGGTGATTGCAAGTGACTTCCCTAGTAATGCGATCGAGTTTGATTGGCCCAACGCAAAGCAGATTTTGGCGATCGCTCACACTCCGGCGCACAACCGCATGAATTCGAGCCGCTAACTCTTCCACAAAAAATGGTTTTGCGATATAGTCATCCGCTCCCAAATTTAGCCCTTGCAGGCGATCTTCTAGTTCATTCCGAGCCGTCAACAAAATCACCGGAGCATTCCGACCTTGCCGCCGTAATAGTTTTAGAATCGATAGTCCATCCTTTCCCGGCATCATAATGTCAAGTATAATCGCATCATATTCGTTGTCTAATGCCCGCAGATATCCGTCATCACCGTTATCGCAGTAGTCTACAACAAATCCCTGCTCCTTGAGTCCAGCCCGGACAAAGTTAGCAATTTTCGCTTCATCTTCAACAAACAGAACGTTCACAAGCTTTTATTAATTCATATATTCTTCTATTCTAAATTCATTATTTTTTATTCCCGTTACAGGAATAAATTACCCACATTGACCCCTTGATCGGGTGCAGTGTGGGCTTTTGCTTTTATACCAATTCTCTAAAATAAGGCAACAGATGTAAGCCGGGAAAGCCCTGCTACATCTAAATTTTTCAATTGCGAATTGCGAATTGCGAATTGCGAATTGGTATTAGTTATTACGCCAACACTAACGTCCCTTGTGGGCGAAAGCACCCCTAATCACTGCACAAGAGCTTTTTCATGTACGGTATTAAACCAGATGATTAAACTGTTTCAGAGCTAATTTGTAAACTAGAGTAAAGTCTTTGTCTCATCAGGGTTTCAGGAATTTGAGCCATAAGAGCGTTGATTCTCTGAAAGTCATACCCAGCAATGAATTGGGTATCCTTAAGATTTTCTTTACGAATCAGCTCTTAGCTTCAACAAAAAGAAGCCTCTTGCCTACCCGAAGGGAGGCGATGAGATGAATTTTTGGGCGGTGACGAGTTGACCCCTAACCAAATCAAACCTACGGTTTGACAGGGCGAGCGGTCGAGGAGGAATCGCCCAACGGGAAAGGCAGTTTCGACTCGACGGGAACCGCCAAGACTCGAACTGCCTCACCATTTTTAACTTCCAGTGAATCTATAAAATCTTCAATTACATGAGTCATAGTTTTATCGTTTTGAGCCGAGTATAAGCGTAGTTTGTTTAATCTACGCTCAGATATCCTCAAATTTAATGCTTTGTTTTTCATTAATGCCTACATGCTGTCTTTGCATTTATGTTATTATATTTGCAGGTCGAAAAACAAAGGAAAAAATGAAAACTTCATACCAGTATAAAATTAAGCCAACTGCATTGCAAGTAGAAAAAATTGATAAAACGCTAGAAATGTTGCGTTGTAAATACAACTATTTACTGGCTCAAAGGTTTGACTGGTATGAGATGAATTGTTGTCTTATTGATAGATGTTCATTAATTTGTCATATCCCAGAGCTAAAAGAACAACCTAACTATTACAATCAAAAAGCATCTCTAACTAAGCTTAAAGTAGATAGACCTTGGTACAAAGAGATTCACTCTCAAGTTCTACAAGAAGTCCCTAAAAAAGTTAAATTAGCTTTTGACAGATGGTTGAAAGGTGATAGTAACGGGAAGAAATCTGGTAGACCTAGATTTAAGGGTAAAGGACAATACAAAACATTTACATATTCCCAATTTCAGAGACATCATTTTGCTGCTAACAAAATCACGTTATCAAAAATAGGTGATGTTAAGGTGATTGTTCATCGCCCAATACCTGATGGTTCTGATATCAAAACCGTATCTGTCACCAAAAAAGCAGATGGTTATTATGTAACTCTCAGCCTTGATGACAAAACAGTTCCAGCTATTAAACCTGATTTTAACGCTAACAATATTGTGGGAATTGATGTTGGGCTGATTGATTTTTATGTTGCCTCTGACAAGACCAGAATTGCTGCACCCAAACATTTACGCAAGTCTGAACGTAAATTAAAGTCAGCACAGCGAAGGGTATCAAGACGTAAAAAAGGTTCTAATCGACGTAGAAAAGCAATTAAACAATTGGGTGTCAAGCACAAAAAAGTTGCGGATACTCGCAAAGATTTTCACTTTAAAACAGCTAAATTACTACTTGATAAGTATGATGTCGTAGCTGTAGAAAAATTGAATATCAAAGGACTAACTAAAACAAGACTGGCTAAAAGTGTCAATGATGCTGGCTGGGGGCAGTTCGTAATCATACTTTCAAATAAAGCCGAAAATGCTGGTTTAAAAGTAATAGCTGTAAACCCAAACGGTACAAGCCTTGAATGCTCTAGTTGTGGTCACAAGGCTAAAAAGCCGTTATCTCAAAGAATGCACAATTGTTCTAATTGTAATATCAGTTTGTGCAGGGATCTAAATGCTTCTTTAAACATAAAGGCGCGTGGGACACACGCCCTCAAAGCTCAATTAATGTCTTCATAGAAGAGTCATTGAGAAGCCCACACTCACCCGCGATTGGGGAGTGTGTGGAGTATGTCACTAGAATCAATATCGTTGCTTGATTAAGGATTATGAGCTTTTACTAGAATTGCCAGAGAACCCCCTAAAAAGAAAAAACCCGCCGTAGCGGGTTACACAACAAAACTATGAACAATGAAAACTTGATTTAGCTGGAATACCTCATTTCAGCTTCCAGTTGACGAATCAGTTCTTCGTCGCCTTTTGCTCTAGCTATTTCTAAGCGATGCTCTAGGCTTCTTTGAATATTGGCTCTGTGAGCTTCTCGTGATTTGCTTATGCTTTGTAGTCTATTTTGACTCATAGTGATTTCCTGCTTTAATCTTTCAATTTATGTCTTGTATTCTTAACATAGCACACATTTTGTAGCTGTTGCTACAGAAAATATATTTTTTATATATTTTTACCAAAATATGTCTAATAACCAGATAGCTCGACAACCACTTGTGACTTTACTGAGCGATTTCGGCGATCGCGATGTTTATGTAGGCATAATTAAGGGAGTCATAGCCCAAATCAACCCCAGACTGACGGTGATAGACTTAACGCACCAAATTCCGCCGCAAGATATCGCCGCAGCCCGGTTTAGCCTGATGAATGCTTATGCCCATTTCCCAATTGGGACAGTGCATCTGGCAGTAGTAGATCCGGGTGTGGGAAGCAAGCGACGAGCGATCGCAGTAGAATTTGCTCAAGGGTTTTTGGTCGGGCCAGATAATGGTATATTTAGCGGCGTACTCAGTCAAAGTCTGGCGATCGCAGCCGTTGAACTTACAAATCTTAATTATTGGCGCACTTCTCAACCAAGTAAGACTTTTCACGGTAGAGATATCTTTGCACCAGTAGCAGCTAATCTTGCTAGTGGTGTCCCACTCAAACAGCTAGGACAAGAAATCGATTTAGCAAGTTTGGTAAAGCTGGATATAGGCAACTGTAAGCAAACAAAAACTGGTGTAGTAGGTTGCATTCAATATATTGACCACTTTGGCAACCTAGTGAGTAACATTCGGGCAAGTTACATGCAAGGCAAAAGTTGGTATGTGCAAGTTGCTGGATTGAGTGTACCAAGCGGTGAAACTTACAGTGAGGTCAAGGTGGGAGAGATAATAGCTTTAGTTGGCAGTCATGGCTGGGTAGAAATTGCCATTAATTGCGGACATGCTCACTCACAATTACAGATTAATTTACAAGATGCGCTAGAAGTCTTGTTTTTTTAAGAAAATCAGAGCAGTGAATATTGCTAAAGTTAAGACAGTGAAAAATCACCAGGCTGCAAAGTGCCTGTTGGTGATTTGTGCCAAAGGCAAAGAAAGGGGAAAATTCTAGATATAAAACGGAGGTTGGGCAACTGCACACCACTTAAAAACAAGTATTTTCATTCACCGTAGGCAGTGCCAATTCGACAAAAATTTCCAGAAAGCAACTGCTAAAAGACGTAAGTTTAAGAATGGTGACATGAAGTTCGCCTTATTGCTCATAATAAAAGTAACCCTTGAGCAATTTCTCGTTGTACTCTACTAGAGAATCATAATTATATTCTTAGCTATGACTACACAAACACTCTCTGCACCAGAAGTTTATCAAGGTCAGTTTGGGGAATTTACAATTACTCAGAGCGATCGCACTGGCGTAATTATCTATCGTACTGGGTTAATGGTAGCAGCACTGAGCTTTGCGATCGGCAGCGCTTTGATTTTACTCAACAATAACCCAACTGTTGTAACTTTACTGACACCTCTATATGCTTGTTTTAGTCTCGCTCTTGGTGTAAGTTTATTTACCATCCATATTTATATGGCATCACTGCACCGAACATTGCAAGTTTTTTGGGCGATTGGTAGTATCGCATCAGTGATTCTGGCAATCACTAGTAGTCAACCTTTAGCTCTTGCTGTTTACAATCAGCCGATTACCTTATTTGGAGTTGGTTTTATCTTTGTAGCTTTGACAGGTATTTATTTTAAAGAGGCTTTTTGCTTCAATCGCCTGGAAACCAAAGTATTAACCCCAATTGTACCGCTACTGTTGTTGGGACATTTGGTAGGAATTTTACCAACTCAGGGAGAAAGTGTTTTATTAGGAACTTGGGCGATATTATTTTTAGTGTTTGCCCTGCGAAAGACAGTGCAAGCAATTCCTGCTGATATTGGAGATAAGTCTGTGTTTACCTACTTAAAGGAACAACGTTTAGCTAAGGTTTAATGCAGAGAAAAAATCGTCGGTGTCAAAAATTTCCCAAAATCAAACTAACCAAACACCAAGAAATGTGGACACTTACGGCTCAAGGGTGGGCGATTGCGATCGCTTTGATTGTTTACTTAATATTTTTCACTATTACTCATGTACATTCATTTCTCGCCGTAACTTCCCCGATCCAATCAGCAGAAGTATTAATTGTTGAAGGATGGCTACCAGATTACGCTATAGAAGAAGCTTTGACTGAATTTCAAACCGGTTCTTATCATCAAATAATTACTACCGGAGGCACATTAGGAAAAGGAAGTTATCTTACCGGATACAAGAACTTTGCAGACGTGTCAGCAGCTACCTTCATCCAACTCGGTTTAGAAGCAGAAAAAGTAGTAGCTGTTCCGACACCTTACGTGGTTAAGGATCGTAGTTATGCATCTGCTGCTGAATTTGAGCGTTGGCTATCCAATTCAAATTTAAAGATCGAATCAATTAATCTTTTTTCCTTGGACGTTCATGCCCGTAGGAGTTGGTTTCTTTTTAAAAAAATACTTACCCCTCAAATCAATGTTGGTGTAATCGCCGCTAAAACGCAAGATTATAATCCCAACAAATGGTGGAATTCTAGCGAAGGTGTGCGAGCGGTTCTTGATGAAGGCATCGCTTATATTTATGCACGTTTTTTGAATTGGAAAGCCTAATAGTGATACAGCAGAAATATTGCCTTCGGAAGCCATTTAATTTTAGATTTTAGATTTTTCAGTCAATCCAAAATCCAAAATTAAAAATAATATTACTTACCCAGGATTTGTAATAATGCTTGCCGATAAATTTTCAGACCCTCTGCATTCAGATGGTCGCCATCACTGGTGAAATTTTCTTTAAGAACATTATTTTCATATAATGGTGCTAGTCCGGCTGCGGCAACTGGTACTTTTTCTGTTTCAGCCACTTGATTAATCAGAACATTAATTTGTTCAACTCTAGCAAGTGGGGCTGCTACAGTTGGATCTGAGCTTGCTGCCACTGTCGAATAAAAAGCCGGAATCAGAAAAATCTCTTTAGTTCCCATTGTGCGAAGAAGTGCGATCGCCTCTTGGAGATTTTTGCTAAATAACTCATCACTAATTCTATACAAAGCATCGTTTCCACCTATGGCAATAATGGTTTTTTCGCATTTCACCTTGGTAGGAATTAAACTTTTGAGTTGTTCTAGTAATGAGATTGTACTCAGACCATTTAATCCAAAATTAAAAGTACCACTCCCAAGAGTATTACCAAGTCCAGCCGAAATAGAATCGCCAAATAAGCAACCTGAGAATTGTTTATTCTGGGCAGCGAGTGTTTGATATTGCAGTGCAATTTTCCCTAAAGGCGAAGAACTTACGTCATCTTTCGGCGGTGCATCAGCAGAACCAGAAGATAAATTTGCCATGCCGACTAGCTTTTTAATTTTTGACACATCAATAACTAGTTGATTACTGGGATAGGCTTGTAGAAAGCTGGCTATTCCTAGACCTTCGGGTGATTTTGCTCCGATGATAATGGCAGATCGTAGCGCTTGTATACTGGCTTGATCGCGACGAGCGATCGCACCAGAAGCAAAAGATAAAATTTGCTTGCCCATTCCTGTATTTATCAGCTTATCTAAAGCCACAATATCAAGCGACATTTTCACCTGAAGGGCTTCTTGGAACTTCTGTTTATCTTTAGCGCTGAGGTAATCTAGAAAAGACTTCAGATCGCCAGAAACCTTTTGCGTCTTGTCATAGTTGCGTATATCTGCCACCGGGATCGATTGCTCAAACAAACCGTACCTGACGGTAACTTTTTCAGCTGCCAAACTAGGTAATAAACCAAGGCCACTATGCAGCAGTAAAAATATAAAGCACCCAGATAGGCTTATTAGAAGACGATAGAAATATTTCATCACACAAGATAAGAAGAGAGATAGTCAATAGTTAATAGTCAAGAGTCAAGAGTCAAAAGTCAAGGGGAATTGGGAAAG
Source organism: Nostoc sp. ChiQUE01b (assembly GCF_034531255.1). Taxonomy (NCBI): domain Bacteria; kingdom Bacillati; phylum Cyanobacteriota; class Cyanophyceae; order Nostocales; family Nostocaceae; genus Nostoc; species Nostoc sp. ChiQUE01b. The sequence goes on from NZ_JAVRBM010000055.1 coordinate 59,239, forward strand.
AGGAGGCAGAAGTTCTTTGTAGAGACGGCGATTCATCGCGTCTCTTGCCTTAACCGCACAGTATTGCCCCCACTCCATCAACAGCCAACCCCAATTTGGGAATACTCAATCCAACGGTGTGAGGATAGAACGGTGGTAGAAGAAAGCGCATATTGGCTAGCTTGGGCGCAAATTTCGGGAATTGGGCCAGTATTACGCGAATTTCTCACAAACAATAAAAAATCAATTTATATGGACTGATGTTAG